>JANXVS010000022.1 GCA_025351555.1 Pseudomonadota bacterium
GCAAATCCCATGCGCTGCGCACGGGACAGACCACATCGTAGCGACCCTGCACGATCACCGCAGGAAGGTTCTTGAGCTTGTCCACATTGCGCAACAGCTGATCGTCGGCGTCGAAGAATCCGCCGTGCACGAAGTAGTGACATTCGATTCGCGCGAACGCCAGCGCGAATTCATCCGCACCGGTCGAGGCGATATGTGCCGGGTCCTGCTGCAGAAAGATCGTGCTGCCTTCCCAGATCGACCAAGCCTTCGCCGCGGCCAGGCGCGTTGCGGGATCGGGGCTAGTCAGGCGCCGATGGTAGGCGCTGATCAGATCGGCACGTTCCACCGCAGGAATCGGCGCAAGAAAGCACTCCCAAGCATCGGGAAAGATCGCGTCGCAACCTTGCTGATAAAACCATTCCAGTTCCCAGCGACGCAACAGGAAGATGCCACGCAGCACGAGCTCGGTCACGCGCTGCGGATGCGTTTGAGCGTAGGCGAGCGCCAGCGTCGAGCCCCACGAACCGCCGAACACCTGCCAGCGTTCGATGTGCAGATGCTCGCGCAGGCGCTCGATGTCGGCGACCAAATCCCAGGTGGTGTTGTCGGTCAGTTCCGCGTGCGGTGTCGAGCGCGCGCAGCCGCGCTGATCAAACAGCACGATGCGGTAACGTGCCGGATCGAAAAACCGCCGGCACTTGGCGTTGCAACCGGCGCCCGGCCCGCCGTGCAGAAACACCACCGGCTTGCCTTGCGGGTTTCCACATTGCTCAAAGTACACATTGTGCAATGGCGAAACCTGCAGCATGCCGCTGGCGTAGGGTTCGATTTCCGGATACAACTTGCGGCGCGGTGCGGATGCGCTCATGGCCCCTGCCCTGTTCATTTAAGGATAGTGCAGACGCGATTGTCGCATGGCCACCGCTGCTTGCGGCATGGCACGCGGCCGGACGAGAATGCGGCAGGGGATAAATTTGGAGAGACATTATGCTGAATCCTCTGATTCTCGCGGCCACGATGGCATTCGCCGTAGCACCCGCCAATGCGCCAAAGAATCCGCTGCAACCGCTGTTTTCACAGCCCCATATCAAGCCAAGCGAACCGCTGTATGCATGCACTGCGATCATTTGACGTTGGGCGCGATCCCCAGAAAAAGTCAAACAAAAATCCCGTCCATGGCGAGTCAACAACTGCTCGCTATTCTGCTTTAGCCCGGGCGCCGATGCTGGCCTTACTTGGCAAAGTAAACCGGAAGGACGAGCCCACGCCTTCCTTGCTTTCGACGGCTATTGTCCCGCCGTGCGCCTCGACGAACGTCTTGACGATGGCAAGACCTAAACCGGTTCCGCCCGAGTTTTCCGGATCGGTCTCTCCCTTGTCGAAAACTTTATCGACAAGGTCTGCAGGTATTCCGGCGCCATTGTCGCGGACCCAGCACTCAACGGCAGATTCTGGGCCAAGGTCCTTTGCCCCAAGAGTTACCGCTCCACGTGGCGTGTACTTGATGGCATTGGCAATCAGGTTCTGGAAAACTCGTCTCAATAAACTCGCATCCGCCCATACCACCAAATCATCGGGTACTTGATTGATTAATTGTGTGCTGTTGGTTCCTGCTACTGGATGCAAATCGTGAATCAGTGCCTCGATGAGCGGCCACAAGTCCAATTCCCGCCTTTCCAGCTTGACCCCAACTTCCGTTTGCAGATTCGCGTTTTCCTCAAGTATCTTGCGAATCAACCCTTCCAGATGCTGCACATTGCGACGCAGCGTCTTCAACATCTGCGCAGTTGCAGGCACTGAACTGAGCTCAGGAACTTTAAGTTCAAGGACGGTCGTCGCCATGGAAATTGCACTCAAGGGAGTTCGCAGATCGTGTGCGACAAACGCCAGATAATCTTCCCGACGCCGCTGAACCTCCAGTGCTCGCTGCGTCGCAAAGGTATTGACAGCTAATCCGATCGCTCCATCCAGAACCTGGTTGATAACGTGGAAAGGTTTGCCTTGCAGATTCAAATCACCGCTATCCGCCAGATCGTGGAGACAGCCCCGCAAAATGTTGTATTCCGCAACGACCTCCACAATATCAAAACCATCCTCGAAACGCTGCGAGCCGTGCGCCAGCGGACTGCCTTCGCGGAGCGCCTCCGGGATCGTTTCGTCGGATCCGGATTTGAGTGCTGTAGCCAACTCCTCAAGGAATTGGGGAATGTGATCATTGAGCGTTGGCAGGTCAAGATGCCGCGCCGAGGGAAGTTGTCTCAGCTGCTCCCGCCATCGCGAGAGCAGACTGTCGCGCTCCAGAGCGATGAGCGTCGCAAGTTTATCCAGATCGTTAGTGGCCAAGTCGCCTCCTTTTTTCGCACTGAACGGATCGACTTATTTGTCGATCGAAAACCATATCCAACCTTCCAGGTGTCGGGTTGTGTGGCTATTCGCGCTTTCAATCAAATTGTACACTCCCCCCGGTCGCGTCCGAAAGTTGGTGGAAATTGTCAGAAGCGCGTCTCCAGCAATTCGATCATCCTGAAATCTAGGCAGCGCGGTCAAGTTCGAGTTCGCGCGGCCGCTCGTGCAACGTTTGCCATCCGTCGACCTTGCGCAGCACGATCTGCCCGCCGGCGAGCAGTGCCCAGAACAGCATGCAGGCTGTCTCCTGGCAAGGCAGTACGCACTGGATCTTGATTCGCCGCCGGAACTCTTCATGCAATCGCTCGATCGCATTGCTGGTGCGAATTGATTTCCATTGCACGTCCGGATAACGCAAGAATGTGAACAGTCGATCGCCGGCTTCGTCCAGGCTGTCGGCCACCGCGCGACACTTGAGCTTCCATTTGCGCAAGAACGCACGGCGCTTGTTCTGCACCTGGGCCACCGTCTTGGCGTAGATCATGTCGGTGTAATCGGCACCGATCTCCTCGTGCAGTTTCTTCGGCGCGTGGGCCAGCAGGTTGCGGTGCTTGTGCACCGTGCAACGCTGCACCGGAATCGCCGGCCACAACGCCGCCAGCGCCGATTCCAATCCCTTGCCACCGTCGATGATGAGTAGAGCCGGTGGACGCATCCCCCGCTGGAGCAGATCGTCCAGCACTTCGCGCCAAGCCGCTTGGCTCTCGCCACCCATCGCACGCATCGACAGCACGACCTTCTGCCCATCCGCGCGCACGCCCATCACCACCAGGATCGACAGCGTCGTCGCCTTGCGGTCCATGCGTACCTTGACCACCGTCCCGTCCAGGATCAGCCGCACGATCGGTTCTGCGGACAGGTCCCGCCGGCTCCAGGCCACAAAGTCCGTCTGCACCTTGCGCCAGGCACGGCTGACCGTGTCCTTGCTCACCGCACCGCCGAACAGCGAACCCAATGCACGGCGCACCCGACGAGTGTTCACGCCTGCCAGATACGCATTGGCGATCAGCGCCAATGCCGCCGGCGTCAAGCGTCGGTACCGCGGCAACAGCGCGCTCTTGAACTCC
>JANXVS010000186.1 GCA_025351555.1 Pseudomonadota bacterium
AGCTGAGATATGGGATGTCGAAATTGAGCCAGGGCCATGCCAACTCGGCGGCGATGAACGCGCCGACAGCCATGCCGACGATGCCCCAGACGAGGGTGGCGACGGTAAACTGCCGTATTACCTTGTCGTTGTAAGTCAGTGAAGTATCCATGCGTGCTCCGAATGCCAAGCGTGGTGAGTTTCAGCGAACCAGCTCGCGCTGCGTTTGATCGAAGTCAATTCCGCGGCAATCGTCCGGCTTGCGCCGATCGGTGCGCGCACGCGCGCAGCGCCTGAGACAATGGGATTGAAACAACGGGATTGATCCAGATCAGTCGTGACTGCTTGGCTGCAGGTTAAGGTGCATCGGACGAGACGTCGGTCGCATGCGCGCAGCGGCCGTATCGCTGCGCTAATCAAGTGTGTAGAACGCGCAGTTCTGGAGATTGCTGGATGAGTTCGCTGAAACCGCTGCGACCCGGAAACCTGATTGGCCTGGATCCGCAAGAAGCCGCTCGCCGTCTTGCCGAGCACGGTCCAAACCTCCTGCCGGGTGGAGTGCCCAAGTCCCTGTTCGCCATCGTCGTCGGTGTGGTGGTCGAGCCGATGTTCCTGATGCTGCTGGTCGCCGGCGGTCTCTACCTTGCGCTGGGGGATCGCGCAGAAGCTGCGTTTCTGCTGTCCTTCGTGTTTGTCGTCATCGGCATCACCCTGGCCCAGGAACGCAAGACGCAACGCGCGCTGGAGTCATTGCGCGACTTGTCCGCTCCGCGTGCCCTGGTAATCCGCGGCGGAGAAGAAATCCGCATTCCCGGCCGCGATGTAGTCGTCGGCGATCTGCTGGTATTGCATGAAGGAGACCGTATCGCTGCCGACGCCGCGTTACTGGATGGCCATCTGGACGTGAACGAATCGCTGCTGTCCGGCGAAGCCATGCCGGTAACCAAGCTGCCGGGGAAAGATACGGGGCTGCTTTTCGCCAGCACCGTCGTAACCAAGGGAGTCGGCACGGCCGAAGTATCCGCCACCGCGACGGCCACGGCGGTCGGGCGCATTGGCCAGGCGCTAGCCTCCACGGTAGAGGCCGTTTCAGCGCTGCAACTAGGCTCGCGCAAGCTGATCCGCAACCTGACGGTCGGCGGCCTGCTGCTCGCCACCGCGTATTGCCTGCTCAGCTGGCTCTGGGATGGACACACATTCCTGGAAAGCGTGCTTTCCGGAATCGCCCTCACCATGGCGATTCTGCCGGAAGAGATCCCGGTCATTCTCACGGTGTTTCTGGCGCTTGGCGCGTGGCGGATCTCCAAGCACAAGGTGCTGACCCGGCGCGTGCCCGCCGTGGAAGCGCTCGGCGCGATTTCCGTGCTGGCGGTCGACAAGACCGGCACGCTGACCCAAAACCGCATGCAGGTCGCGGAGCTGGCCACCGCCGCTGAGATATTCCGCGACGCAGGCGCCGAGGATTTGCCCGAATCGTTTCACGAGCTCACCGAGTTCGCGATGCTGGCGACACCGCTCGATCCGTTCGATCCGATGGAAAAAGCGATCCAAAGCTTCGGGCTGCGCTGGCTTACGGGTACCGAGCATGTGCACGCGGAACTGGCTGCCGAATTCGAGTACGGTCTGTCCAGCGACATCCTCGCCATGACCCGTGTCTTCCACGGCAAGTCGCCGACGCAGCACCTGCTCGCGACCAAGGGCGCACCGGAGGCGGTGATCGATCTGTGCCACCTCGCGGCCGCCGAGTGCGAGGCGATCCTGCGCCAGGTCGAAGCGATGGCCGAACGCGGTCTGCGTGTGCTCGGCGTGGCCCGCGGCGAATGGCAGGGCACGCAGCCGCCGCAAAGCCAGCACGATTTCGATTTCCGTTTTCTCGGGCTGATCGGGTTTGTCGACCCGCCGCGTGCGGATGTGCCCGCCGCGATCGCCGAGTGTCGCGCCGCCGGCGTACGCATCATCATGCTGACCGGCGATCATCCGGCAACGGCGCGCGCGATCGCGCGCCAGGTTGGCTTGAGCGAGCGTCCCGAGGTCATCACCGGACCGGAAATCGCGACGCTGAGCGATGCGGCCTTGCGCGAGCGCTTGCGCCACATCGATCTGTGCGCACGATTGCAACCGGTACAAAAGCTGCGCCTGGTGCAGATGCTGCGGCAAGACGGCGACGTCGTAGCGATGACCGGTGATGGCGTCAACGATGCGCCGGCGCTCAAGGCCGCCGATGTCGGCATCGCCATGGGCGAACGCGGCACCGATGTGGCGCGCGAAGCCGCCGCTCTGGTCCTGCTCGACGACAGCTTCGCCAGCATTGTCGCCGCGATCCGCCAGGGCCGGCGGATCTACGACAACATCACCAAGGCCACCCGCTTCGTGTTCGCCGTGCACATGCCGATCATCGCGCTGGCGCTGGTGCCGACTCTGCTGCATTGGCCGGTATTGCTGATGCCGGTGCACATCGTGCTGCTGGAGTTGCTGATCGATCCGGCGTGTTCCATCGTGTTCGAGGCAGAACCCGAATCCACCGACATCATGACCCGTCCGCCGCGCGCGCGATCGGAATCACCGTTTGCCAGCGCAAATCTCAAGTATGCGGTAACTCAGGGCGTAGGGTTTGCGTGCATCCTGCTGCTGGGATATGGCCTGATGCTCAACCAGGGGACGGACTTTCCACAAAGCCGTACCGCGGTATTCATCGCGTTGTTGCTCGGCGTGTTCCTGCTGACACTGGCCAATCGCGACCTGTCGCGTTCCCTGCTGGCGCGCAATGCGGCAAAAAATCCCTGGGTGCCACGCATGTTTGGCGGAGTGGTGGCGATGCTGGCCGTGGTAATCGGCGTTCCGTTTTTCAGACACGTGATGGGACTCGCAGTCCCGAATGCTGCAGCGCTGGCCTTTGCCGCATTGATGCTTGCCGTCTCGATCGTTTGGCTGGAAGGATTGCGCCGGATGGTGTGGCGCTTCAGGCACAGCCTGGCAGGTTCAGGGTGATACACGCGCCGGATTGCCAGTGACCGCGATCGTTCCTTTCAATGCAGGAAAGGTCCAATTTATCGTGTAGGTCCCATCAGCCAGCCTGCCGAAATTGATGGTGCGCTGATAAAGCTTGTCGGCTGGCGGCGGGTTGGTACACATATATCCTGCCACGCCTTGGGTGACCGTGATCACCATCCCCTGAATGCTGAATGTCGGTTCGGCACTGTTTGCAGTAAGCGTGCAAGACGGGATCAAGCCCGACACGTGCGCCACGACTTCGTGTTTGGCGTTCTGCGAGATTGTCAGATGCGGAGCGGACTGTGCCGCGCACGTTGCCGACAGCAGACAGGCCAAGGGAAACAGCGACAAGCCTGAATTCCCCAAGCGCATGGTTGGACTCCGTATACACTGGTTGCAGGAGTGTGCAGTTTCGCACGCGTCGGGTGAGACATGGATTGATCCAGGTCAGGTTTGCCTGGCCGTCGCAGGCTAAGCTGTATAAGTGACTGAAGATCGACGAGGACTACCGTGAACGACATACCGGTTCACCCGGAAAAAAGCGCGATCCCCGAGCAGACGCATCCGCCGGGGAAACATGGCGGATACGAGCGCCTGCTCGCGGCGTGCAAATCGCGGCCGCCGGTGCGCATGGCCATCGTGCATCCGTGCAGTGTCGAGGCGCTCGAGGCGGCACTGGAAGCGCGCGACAACGGCTTGATCGTGCCCGTCCTGGTCGGCCCTGAAGCGCGGATCCGCGCACTGGCCAAAGACGCCGCGCTGAATCTGGGTGGCATCGAAATCGTCACAACCGAGCACAGTCACGCCTCGGCGGAAACCGCGGTCGCGCTTGCACGCAACGGCCGCGTCGCTGCGCTGATGAAGGGCAGCCTGCATACCGACGAACTATTGCATGCCGTGCTCGACAAGGCGACGGGACTGCGCACGGAGCGACACCTGAGCCATGTGTTTTTGATGGACGTGCCGACCTACCCGCGCCCGCTCATGATCACCGACGCCGCGGTCAATATCTATCCGACCCTCGCCGACAAACGCGACATTGTGCAAAATGCAATCGACTTGGCGCACCGCATCGGCATTGCCGAGCCGCGCGTGGCGATCCTGTCCGCCGTGGAAACCGTCAATCCCGATATCAAATCGACGATCGACGCTGCGGCGTTGTGCAAGATGGCCGAGCGCGGTCAGATTCAAGGCGGAAAACTCGACGGCCCGCTCGCCTTGGACAACGCGGTGAGTCCGGATGCCGCGCGCATGAAGGGGATCAGCTCGGGCGTCGCTGGAGTTGCCGATATCCTCGTCGTGCCGGACCTGGAAGCCGGCAATATGCTGGTGAAGCAGCTGACCTTCCTGGCCGATGCCGATTCAGCCGGGATCGTGCTCGGTGCGCGCGTGCCGATCGTTCTGGCCAGCCGCGCGGACAGCGTGCGCAATCGACTGGCCTCGGTGGCGCTTGGCGTGTTGTTGACCCAGCCGGCATGAACCCTGCGATTCTCCAGGTCAATGCTGGCTCGTCGAGCCTGAAGTTCGCCATTTACGCCGATGGCGCAGCACCGCTATCCTCGCAAGAGACGAGGTCGCAGGACTGACGGGGTTGCCGGGCGGCGCGCCGCGTTTGCAGGCAAGTTGCGAGAGTGGGCTGCCACCAAGCGAACACTCACCGGAGTGGCGAATCCGACCGACGCCTTGCAAGTTGTGCTGGACTGGATCGCAACGCAATTTCCACAGGGATGCTTCCGTACCGGTATTTGCGCTTGCAACTGATGAGAAAATCGTGATCGCGCGACGTTGCCGATCGCTGCTCGCGGACCGCAGCGCACGCCATGCGGCTCGAACCATACCTCATTGATTCGGCACCGCCTGCAGGTAGGCCGCAACGTTCTCGATGTTCTCATGCGTGAGTTCGTGCGCCACAGTTTTCATCACGCTGCCTTCCGGTCGATCGTTGGTTCGCTGAAACACCGTCAACTGTTTGACCAGATAATCGGCATGCTGCCCCGCGATGCGCGGGAAGGTTGCGTTGCCATTGCCCTCCGGACCATGGCAACTGGCACACGGCGGAATGCCCTTGTCGGGAATGCCGCCGGTGAAAATAGTTTTGCCCGCTGCGATACGCTCGGGCTTGCCTTCGATCCGCTGGCGCTCAGGTTTCTCCGCCGCAAAATGCGCGGCCAATTCCTGGATCTGTTTGTCGGTCAGGTTGTGACTTATGCCCCACATATACTCAAAGCCCGCCGGATCTTGGCGGCTGTGAGCCTTGAACCCGCTGAGTTGCGCGACGACGTACACTTCCTGCTGTCCCGCCAAATTTGGGAAATTGGGCGATTTAGAATTTCCAGTTGCCCCATGGCAATTTGAACAGACTTGCAGCGCAAGCGTTTCGCCCGAAACATTCGGATTGGCGATATCGCGCGAGCGCGGTTCGTTTGCGCAACCGGCCGCCATGCCGATCATGACTGCCAACAGTGTCAGACGTTGTGTGTTCATGCCGCTCTCCAAGAACCTGTCGTGTATCTATCGCAAGATGCGTTGCGGCGAGAAATCAGTACGCGCCCCAGACATAGAAGAACAGCGAGTTGTTGTCGCTGGCATTGCGCCCGAATCCGTCGTAATTGTGCGAAGCACCGTTGTACTTGTCGTAAACGGTGTACTGCAAGCCCAGGCGAATATTCTGGATCGGCGTCCAGAACGCCTCGGAAGTCCAGCCACGTACTGCCGGATTTCCCGAAATGTTGCCCTGGACGCGGGTCGGATCGTACAGCGCCGAGTCGGAGGTGCCGGTCTGGTTGAAGAACGCGAGGCTGGTTCCATACTTGGCTTCATAGATATAACTTCCCTTCGCACGGAACACATTCACCTTGTCGCTGGCGTTGGTGTTCGGCAGCGGATCGCCGTTGATGTCCGCCACCGGCTGGTCGGCGAGGAAACCGGGAACGCGATGGCGGTCACGCGTGTAGGCTAGCTGCACCGTGACGGTGTGCGGATCGAGCAGATACTGGTATTGCGAATCGACGCCGATATCGCGGAAATGATGAACGCTGCTCAGGTCTGATGTGTCCAGTGGATCGTCGAAGACGTCGGCGATCATGCCTGACGTACCGACCATGATGTTGTGCGGTCCCCACTCGTGCGTCAGCGTCGCACGCCAATACGGATTGGTTCCCTTCAACTTGGTCTTGTCACCTTCAGCCACCCCGGCGCTCATGAACGACGCCACGCCCTTCGCCGTGCGATAGCCACCCACTTCGACATACAGCATCTGGTTCCAGTAAGCGTATGCGGTGAGGCCAGCGATGTTGCCGCCCGCGGCCAAACCTGGATACGGCGCGTTGCCGTCAATGAAGCGGCTGCTTGTGGGACTCGGCACCGGCACATACTGCATCCATGCCGCGGCGGTGTTCCACACATCCGACACGGAAGGATTGTTGTTCGCGCTGATGCCCCAGATCAAGTCGTGGCTGGCATCGATCGAGCGATCGGCGTAGCGGATATCCATGTTGTCCGCACTGGTGTGCCCATGGAACTTGCCGTCGTCCGACTGGGCCGCGTAGTTGTCGTAGGTTACCTGAAGGAACGCGCCGATGTTGTCGGTGATCTTGCCGGCAGCGAACGCACTTGCGCCTGTGAAAATCAACGAGTTGTTCTTCTGAAAATCAGCCTTCGGATCATCGCTCTTGGTCGTGTTGCTTACTTTCGAATCGCTCACCACGGCCATCGCCGAGAACGGCAGTGTACGTTCGCCAAGCGTGTACCCGGTAAGCTTGAACAGGCGACCGTAGGGGGTAAGTTCCGGGAACTGCCCGCCCGCATGGCAGGCCTGGCAGTTCTGTCCGGTTTGCCGATTGAAGGTGGGTAGCGCTGCGGCATAGCTGGGCCACAGCGTCGCCACCACCGCGACCAATGCCAACGCGCGCAGCAGAGCACGCACGATCTTGCCTGAGAGATGAACGGGAGTTGGACGCATATGCTTACTCTCCGAAAAGCGAATTGTGGGTCTCTATCGGTCTGGTGCAATACTCAACCGGACTTTCAAAGCGGACTGAAGAATTCCAATTATGAGCGTACTCTGTCTGTGCGCTACCGCACGCACCAAGCACTGAAGTGCGCACGCGACAAGCCAACGATCGGAGCGGTTTGCCGATGAAGATCGGATGGCGCTGGGGGGCGAAAAAATATTCCCACCCATTGTTCAGATTGTCGTTCATTTTCTTCCTCACGCTTTATTGCGGCTGGAAAACTATGCAAGCAAAGACCGTCCCATCTTGATCTGGATCAAGTTTGATTGAGTCAGTGGTGGCCAATCACTGTTGATGCTGCGAATGGCTCTTCACAAACCCGGTCGAAGTTGATTGAAGTCAATACGCAGAGTCGCGCGAACGCGCAATTTGGCACCAAGCTATAACCAGAGGTCGATGCCATGCAAACGAATCCCTATGCAATGCCAAGCAATCCTGCGAAGTCACCGGTTTCGGCAGTCGCCATAAGCATTCCTGAGCAATGGCACGATAAACTGCGCGATGGCACAACCGTATTGATCCGGCCGATTCGCCAGTCGGATCTGGAGTTGGAGCGCCGCTTCATCAACGACCTGTCACCGCAGTCGCGGCGGTTTCGGTTTCTCGGCGAATTTAAAAGTCCAAGCCCCGATTTGCTAAAGCAGCTGACGCAACTTGACCCGGTGCGCGACGTCGCTTTCGTCGCACTGATTGCCGATGGAGCGGACAAGCGTGAAATCGGCGTTTCTCGATTCAGCGCGCGTCCGGACGGCTTGACTTGCGAGTGCGCAGTTACCGTCAGTGACGAATGGCGCAACCAGGGCCTAGGAACAATGGCACTTACTTAAGCTTCTAGAGATTCGTAGACCCGTATCTTACGACGAGCCGTGGCTCGAGATGTTTTCAACCACGGGTAGGATTTTGGTCGTCGTTTTCGCGCGCGGGGTTCAATGCGTCCGGGTCGATTGCCGA
>JANXVS010000187.1 GCA_025351555.1 Pseudomonadota bacterium
GCATCGCCTTCCAAAAGAAAACAACCAAGGTCTTCACTACAGCCAGTTTCGCCTTTTTTCTCGCACATCCTCCCTTGCGACCCAATGCGTTACAAATTGCGCTGCATGAAAATCGACGGCGAATCCGCTAAGTTGGGCTAGTTGCATGCCCCTGCAGTTGCCCCTATAGTCGCGCGCCAGACAGGGGGATACCCGGAAATTTCCGGGCGTCAGTCTTTTGCCATGCCAAGACGGCGCCGCCCGCTCGCGCGCTGCGAGTTTTCCGAATTCAGAGGTTTGTCTTCATGTTCAGTCTCATGTCGCGCGGCCTGCCGGCCGTACGTTCGCTGGCGCTACGCGCGCTTTTCTTCGCGGTTCTGGCAATCTGTGCCACGCCTGTTCTTGCCCAAAGCCACGGTGCAGTGCAGATCTCGGCCGAAGTTAAACACGATACGTCGCCAGCATTGCGCGATTTGCCCTCTGCGCCCTACACGCCGACTGAGCGCGCCGAGCATGACGTGCCGTTGCCGTACTTTCCGCCAAATCAGACCGACGGCGCCTTGCAGCACACAGCCGCGCCGAGTCTGCAAACGCCTGCCGTAATCAGCAGTGTCGACGGCGTGGGCAGTGGCTTCACCGGCCCGCAAGGCAGCTTTACCGTCAACAGCGCACCGCCGGATACCAATGGCGCGGTAGGTGCGACGCAGTACGTGCAAATAGTCAATTCCGCGATTGCCATATTCGACAAGACGACGAAGGCTGCAGTGCTTGGCCCGAAGTCGACGAACACGTTATGGTCAGGCTTCGGTGGCGTGTGTCAGACCGACAACGACGGCGACGGCGTCGTCGTATACGACAAAGCGGCCAACCGCTGGGTGATATCGCAATTCGCTGTTACTGGTGCGGGAACAGCAGGCACTCCTTACCTGCAATGCGTCGCCGTTTCGACGACCAGCGACGCAACCGGCACTTACAATCGCTACGCGTTCTCGTACGGAACCACCTTTCCTGACTATCCCAAGATGGGTGTGTGGCCGGACGGCTACTACACCACATTCAACATGTTCGCTGGCGGCACGACGTTCGCTGGCGCCAATCTGTGCGCGTACGATCGCGCGAAGATGCTCACCGGCGCTGCGGCCACGCAGCAATGCTTCCAGCTCTCCACCAGCTTCGGCGGCGTACTGCCGGCTGATCTGGATGGCTCGACCGCCCCGCCGGTCGGTGCGCCGAACTATCTGATCAACTTCGGCACGAATTCGCTCAATCTGTGGAAATTCCACGTGGATTGGACCACTCCGGCCAATACCACACTGACCGGGCCGACCAATATTGCCGTGGCCGCGTTCTCTCCGGCGTGCGGCGGCGCAACCTGCATTACGCAATCGGGCACCAATAACAATCTGGATTCGCTGGCTGACCGGATGATGTTCCGGTTGGCGTACCGCAACTTCGGTACCAATGAATCACTGGTAGTGAACAATTCCGTCACCGCGGGCACAGCCACGGGCGTGCGCTGGTATGAAATCCGCAGCCCGGGAACCACGCCGGTGGTTTATCAGCAATCCACATTCGCTCCGGATTCAAACTACCGCTGGATGGGTTCGGTGGCGATGGACCAGCAGGGCAATATGGCCCTTGGCTACAGCGTTTCCAGCAAGGCAAATTCGGTATTTCCGTCGATCAGTTACACCGGCCGACTGGCCAGCGACGCGCTGAGCACGATGCAGTCGGAAGTCTCGCTCATGGCAGGCGCAGGTTCGCAGACCGGTACCCTGCATCGCTGGGGCGACTACAGCGCGATGACGATCGACCCGACCGACGATTGCACATTCTGGTTCACCACCGAATATCTGAAAGCCGGCGGCACCTTTAACTGGAGCACCCGCATTGGCTCGTTCAAGTTTCCGAGCTGCGGCGCAACGAGCTACACAGTGACGCCGAGCGTAACCGGCAGCGGCACGATCACGCCGAACACACCACAAACCGTAAGCAGCGGCGCGACGACGATCTTCACGCTGGCAGCGAACGCGGGCAATCGCCTGGTGAACGTGACCGGCACTTGCGGCGGCACGCTGGCAGGCAACACCTTCACGACGGCGGCGGTGACGACGAACTGCACAGTAATCGGCAACTTCGTAGCCACGCACACGGTGACGCCGAGCGTGACCGGCAGCGGCACGATCACGCCGAACACGGTACAGACGATCGATGACGGCGCGACGACGATCTTCACGCTGGCAGCGAACGCGGGCAATCGCCTGGTGAACGTGACCGGCACTTGCGGCGGCACGCTGGCAGGCAACACCTTCACGACGGCGGCGGTGACGGCCAACTGCACGGTGATTGCGAACTTTGCAATCGACACCTACACCGTGACGGCAGCGTCCGGCGGCAATGGCACGATCACGCCGGCATCGCAGACGGTGAACTCGGGCAGCACCGCCAGCTTTGTGGTGACACCGAGCGCGAGCTACCACGTGGTGAGCGTGAGCGGCGACACCTGCACGGTGACGCAGGGCACGGGGAACAACTGGGCCAGCAACGCGATCACGCAGAACTGTGCGGTGACGGCGACGTTTGCATCTAATCCTCCCACCCAACTCGTGTTCGTTCTGCAGCCAGCGAACGGCACGGCCGCGATTGCGATCAACACCGTCACGATCGAAGTGCGTGATGCGCAAGGCAACGTGGTCATAGCGGATAACAACAGCGTGACCTTGAGTGTCACCGGCCCTGGTCCATTCGATCCCGTCAGCACGATGACAGTGAATTCGTTGAATGGCGTGGCCACGTTCAGCAATCTGATCTTCGATGTGGCAGGCACGGGTTACCAGCTGACAGCAGATGACTCTGCGGACAGTTTGACCTCCGCTGCGAGCAACGCATTCAACATTGCCGCAGGCACAGCGACCAAGCTGGTGTTCACCACGCAGCCGACCACCGTGAACGCCGGCAGCGTGCTGAATACAATCGCCGTGCAGGAAGAAGATGCTTCTGGCAACTTCGTCAATGACAACGGCAACGTCAGCTTCACCGTACCGGCTTGCAGTGGTAGCGTCAGTCTGGGTACGGTGGTGATGGTAAACGGAGCAGCGAGCCTTACTTCGAGCAAGCGCTTCTACACCGTCACCAATGGTCTCCACGTTACTGCGACGGCGACTGCGGCCAATGGCACCAGCGCACCGTTCAATGTCCTGTCGGGCGACATGCTCTTCACTGACAGTTTCGACGGTTGCCGTCTGTAAACCGTGATCCGGCGCCGCCACGCGCGCGCCGGTTGCAGCACGACAATTCCCGCGGCTCCGGCCGCGGTTTTTTTGCGCGAAGGTATTGCATTCATCCCCACCGAACCGCATTTTGTGGGCATCGCGCTTGCGATTGTGCCCCTAGCAGCAATGGCACTTACTTAAGCTTCTAGAGATTCGTAGACCCGTATCTTACGACGAGCCGTGGCTCGAGATGTTTTCAACCACGGGTAGGATTTTGGTCGTCGTTTTCGCGCGCGGGGTTCAATGCGTCCGGGTCGATTGCCGA
>JANXVS010000196.1 GCA_025351555.1 Pseudomonadota bacterium
TGAGATACAGGCGGCGACCGAACAGGGTTTCAACATAGCCGTCGCGATGCGCCTGTTCGCGCGTGGCAGTCATGAACGCCTGCACACCGGGATAGCGTTCGAAATAGCGTTTCACGTAGCTCTGCGCTTCGCCGCGATCGATGCCGAGCTGACGCGCAAGACCCCAGGCGCTCATGCCATACATCAAGCCGAAATTAATCGCCTTTGCGGCGCGACGCTGATTCGCATCGACCTGTTCCGGCGGCACGCCGAAAACCTCGGCAGCGGTGGCGCGATGCACATCCTGATTGCCATGGAACGCCGCGAGCAAGCCGGCGTCGCCGGACAGATGCGCCATGATGCGCAGCTCGATCTGCGAATAATCCGCAGCGAGGATCTTGTATCCCTCCGGCGCGACAAAGGCCTGGCGGATGCGCCGGCCTTCTTCGGTGCGGATCGGGATGTTCTGCAGATTCGGATCGTTTGACGACAGGCGACCCGTCTGTGCGACCGCTTGATGATAGCTCGTATGCACGCGTCCGCTGCGCGGGTTGACGTGTCCGGCGAGCTTGTCGGTATAGGTCGAGCGCAGCTTGGCTAGGGTGCGGTAATCCAGGATCAGGCGCGGCAACTCGTGTTGGTTTGCGAGGCCTTCGAGCGCTTCCTCGTTCGTCGAGGGTTGGCCGGTTGGCGTCTTCTGGGTGACCGGAAGTTTCAATTCGTCGTAGAGCAGCTGCTGCAACTGTTTCGGCGAATCCAGACTGAAATGACGCCCGGCGACTTCGAAGGCGTGCTGCTGCAATTCCAGCATGCGCCGCCCGAGTTCCCCACTTTGAATTTTGAGTTTCCCCACATCGATCAAGACGCCGCACTGTTCCATCCGCGCCAAGACCGGCACCAGCGGCATTTCAATTTCGTTGAACACCGCAGCCAATCTGGGTTCGCCTTGCAGTTTCGGCCACAGTGCTTGATGCAACCGCAGGGTGATGTCAGCATCCTCGGCCGCGTATTCGGCGGCGCGCTGCACGTCCACTTGGGCAAACGGAATCTGCTTCGCGCCCTTGCCGGCGACATCCGCGAAATGGATGGTGTCGACGCCAAGGTATTTCTTCGCCAGCGTATCCATGTCGTGACGATTGCCGCTGGCGTTCCACACGTAGGATTCGAGCATCGAATCGAAACGCACGCCGCGCACGACGATGCCGTAGTTCGACAGCACGTTCATGTCGTATTTCAGGTGCTGCCCCAACTTGGCCTTGGACTCATCTTCCAGCAGTGGACGCAGGGTTTCGAGCACAGCCGAGCGCTCAAGTTGCGCGGGCGCGCCGGCATAGTCGTGCGCCAGCGGCACATACGCGGCGTGGCCAGCCTCGACCGCGAACGAGACGCCGACGATTTCCGCGCGCATCGGATCAAGTCCCGTGGTTTCGGTATCGAACGCAATGAGTTCGGCGTTGCGCAGTTTTGCCAGCCAGGCGTCGAATTGTGCTTGAGTGAGCACCAGTTCGTAGTCGCCTTTGGCGCGCAGGCCCTCCCCTTCAAGGGGAGGGTTGGATAGGGATGGTGTGGCTTCTTCGTCCTGCCCCCTTCCGCCTGACTCGCGCCCTTCCCGGCGCTCGCCCTCCGGGCCAGCTCCGCTGTTCGTAGCCGATCCAGTCGGCTGCAGTCGGGCACCTTCGCGCGCGCGCGCGGGAAGGGAATCACGCTCCAGCTCCCTCAACGCCGCGTTGAATTCATAACGCGTATACAAATCCCGCAACGCTGAGGTGTCCGGATCGCGCAATTTCAGTTCGGACGGCTTTACGTCCAACGCAACATCGGTCTTGATGGTCGCCAGCTGACGCGACAGTGGCAACTGCGGCAGCGCTGCGCGCAGGCTTTCGCCGATCTTGCCACCGACCTTGTCCGCGTTGGCGATCACGGCATCGAGCGTGGCGTATTCCTGTAGCCACTTCGCCGCGGTCTTGGGGCCGCATTTGGGCACGCCCGGGATGTTGTCCGCGCTGTCGCCCATGAGCGCCAGATAGTCGGCGATCTGGTCCGGGCGCACACCGAATTTTGCGGCCACGCCGGCTTCATCCAGGGCGGTATTGGTCATCGTGTTGACCAAGGTCACGTGCGGATCGACCAGCTGCGCCAGATCCTTGTCGCCGGTGGAGATCACCACATCGATATCCTGCGCCGCCGCTTGTATTGCGAGCGTACCGATCACGTCGTCGGCCTCGACGCCTTCGATGCGCAGAATCGGAAAGCCGAGGGCGGCGACCAGCGCGAGCATCGGCTCGACCTGCGCGCGCAAGTCGTCCGGCATCGGCGGCCGATGCGCTTTGTAGTCGGCGAACAATTCGTCGCGGAAAGTCGGCCCGCTGGCATCGGAGACGAAGGCGACGAAGTCGGGCTTGGCCTTTAGTGTCGCGCGCAGCATGTTGACGACGCCGAACAGGGCGCCGGTCGGTTCCCCGGCGCGATTTGACAGCGGCGGCAGCGCATGAAACGCGCGATACAGATAGCCGGAGCCATCGATCAGGATGAGTTTGGGTCGAGTCATGGCGGTGCAGACTACGCGGGACGGCGAGCTTGGGCCACGCACGAGGGTTTTGCAACGAATCGGGCCGCCTCAGCGCCGAGTCAGGATGGCGGGGCCAAGATGGACGAAACACTCTGCTATGCTCGTGGCAACCATGGAGGTGGATCATGAAACCAGTTCTGTTGTCGATATTGTTTGCCGTGTCGATCGCAACCGGCGCAGCCGCACAGGATCGGACCAATCAGGATCAGGCCAATAGCGCGGCGAGTTCGATACCACCAGTGCAGGCGCCACCGGCGCTCGATGATCTTGGCAGCCCGGGCGCTGTCGCGTTGCCGACGCCGCAGGCACAGGCGGAATCTGCGATCGCCGCCGATCAGACTGCGCCGCCGAAACCGGTTGAAAGCCCGGGCCTGCCGGCCGAAGTACAAGCTGCTGCGAATGTCGCTGAACTGCCGGTGGTGACTGTACGCCAGCAAGGCACGGACACCGTCGAGGAATATCGCAAGCACGGTCAACTGGTTTTCATCCGCGTGCTGACCGACCGCGGGCCGGCTCGCTATTACGTCGACAATCCCGCGAATGTGCCGCCCAGTATGCGCGAGCTTACCGGCCCATCGGGTGTGGTGCAGCCGGTGTACTACAAGCTGTTTGAGTGGAAATAGGCTCTATTCAGGACTCGCCGCCAGGACAGCCAGTAGTACGTCGCGCGGCAATTTGCCGGCGCGGTTGCGTGGTAGCTCGGTAAGCAGGCGCAGCGGCCGCGGCAAGAACACGGCATCGATCGCGCTGCGCAGGGTTGCCAGAATATCCGTCACGCTCAGACCCGGCGCTACCGCCAATGCGGCAATGCGGCCCACGCCGCTGACATCGGCGTCGAGCTGAAAAACGACGGCATCGGTCACGCCCGGAATTGCCAGCAACCGACGCGTCAGATCGCCCAGCGAGGCGCGCTTGCCGGCGATCTCGAGCAGATCATCATGGCGGCCACGCAGTATAAATTGCCGCGAAGGCAACAATTCCACAATATCCTGCAACAGCATCGGCGCAATGAAATGTGGCGCGGACACCAGGGTGCCGTCGGGTTGTGGATGCAACTCGATGCCGGGATAAAGTTGCCACGTTTCTTCGCGTGCAGTTCGTCGCTGCGCGATCACACAGGT
>JANXVS010000203.1 GCA_025351555.1 Pseudomonadota bacterium
GGACACGAACAGGCGGCCGCCCGGCTTGAGCAAAGTTGCGCAGGCCGTGATCACGCTGCCGGGATCGGGCACGTGTTCGAGCATTTCCATGCAGGTGATCGCATCAAACGCACCGGGTGATTCCTGCGCCAGTGCTTCGACGCTTATTTCGCGGTAATCGACTTTCTGTTTCGACTCGTATAGGTGCAGACGCGCCACGTCGAGCACCTGAGGCGCGAGGTCGATGCCGACGACATCGGCGCCTGCCGCCGCCAGGGCCTCGCTCAGGATGCCACCCCCACAACCAACATCGAGTACGCGCGCACCTTTGAGCACAACGCGTTCGGCAACGTAGTTCAACCGCACCGGATTGAGGTCATGCAAAGGGCGCGATTCGCCGTTGACGTCCCACCAACGCGCGGCGAGCTTGTCGAACTTGGCGGTTTCGGCGGGGTTGACGTTGGCTTGGCTCATCGTCGTCGGATCAACCTGCAATCCGCTCATGCCAGTCTCTGGCCTTGCTCACGAGCCCTGCCGTATCGATTCCTGGCAACACCCCATTTTCAAGTTTGCGCACGCCTGCAATCCACACGTCGCTAACCTGATGCCGGCCAGTCGCGTATACAAGTTGCGAAATCGCATTGTATAAAGGTTGCGTTTCCAGTGAGTCCAGACGCACGGCAGTCAGATCAGCCTGTTTGCCGGGGACGATCGAACCGATGCGATCGGCAAGGCCCAGCGCCTTCGCGCCATTCAAGGTCGCCGCCTGCAACGCGAATGCCGCGTCGAATGCGCTGGCATCGTTGGCGACACCCTTGGCGAGCAGTGCGGCGGTGCGCATCTCACCGAACATGTCCAGATCATTGTTGCTGGCGCAGCCGTCGGTGCCGATCGCGAGATTGACGCCGGCTCGGCGCAGTTTTTCTGCGGGGCAAAAGCCGCTGGCAAGCTTGAGGTTGGATTCCGGGCAATGCGCGACCGAGACGCCTGCTTCCGCGCACAGCGCGATTTCAGCGTCGGTCAACTGCGTCATATGTACTGCGATCAGGTGATCGTTGACCAATCCCAACGATTGCAGGCGCGCCAGGGGCCGCATGCCATGCTGCTTTCTGGAATCTTCCACTTCCTGTGCGGTTTCGTGCACGTGGATATGCACCGGGATATCCAGATGGTCAGACAGCATGCGGATGCGCGCGAAACTCTCGTCCGCAACTGTGTACGGTGCATGCGGCGCGAGCGTGGTCGTGATCAGCGCTTCGCCCTTGAACTCATCGTGCACCGCGAGATTCTTGTCGAAGTATTCGTCGCGGCTCTTGGCCCACGCGCTGGCGAATTCGATGAAGGGCAGGCCGACGGCAACGCGGAAACCATGGCGTAAATACGTCGCCGCCTGCACGTCGGGGAAGAAATAGTTCTCGTTGCAGCAGGTGGTGCCGCCGCGTAGCATCTCGGCAATCGCGAGCTCAACGCCATCGCGCACGAACTCCGGCCCCATCACGCGCGCCTCGGCTGGCCAGATATGTTGTTGCAGCCAAGTCATCAGCGGCAAATCGTCGGCCAGACCACGCATCAGGGTCATCGCATTGTGCGTATGCGCGTTGATGAGGCCTGGAATCAACGCATGCTCACCCAGATCGACGCGTTGTGCATTTGTGTACTTCGCCTGCGCTGTGGCGATTGGCAAGACATCGACGATGACGTCACCCGCGAGCGCGACGGCATGATGTTCGAGCACCACACCTTGCGGCTCGACAGGAATAACCCAGCGGGCTTCAAGAACTTGATCGATCTCGCGATGCTGGGCCGGGATCACGCGCGCGCCTTTATTTGACTCGCCCAACATATTCACCCGTACGCGTATCGACCTTGATCTTCTCGCCATTCGGTACGAACAGCGGCACGCGTACCGTCGCACCGGTTTCGAGTTTGGCCGGTTTGCCGCCGCTGCCGGCGGTGTCGCCCTTGACGCCCGGGTCAGTCTCGACGATGGTCAATTCGACGAAATTCGGCGCGCTGACGGTAAGCGGCGAACCGTTCCACAAGGTCACGATGCAGATTTCGTTACCCTTGAGCCACTTTTCCGCATCGACCATCGCATTCTTGTCGGCGGCGATCTGCTCGTGCGTTTCCTGGTGCATGAAATGCCAGA
>JANXVS010000272.1 GCA_025351555.1 Pseudomonadota bacterium
CCGCACTCGCGTGCATCAGCGCGAGCCCCGCGTTTGAAAGCGTGTTGACCCAACTGTAAATCTCCGGTCGGCGCGAACGCCAATACCACGCCTCGAGCGCAATGCACGTCATGAATACCGGTGCCATAGCGAGCAGGATCCACTTTTCCATCAGCGCGGCTCCATCAACGCAGCGCCTCGCTCGCAGATTCAAGCGTGCGTGCCATGTTGTCGAGACAGCGTCGCATCGCGCCGCGCATGCAACCCTGCAACAGCGGCCAGGCGACCGGCCATGCCAGCGCGCTGGTCAGTTCAAAGACGTACGTCCACACGACCTGAGTGCCTGCGGCCACCGGCGCGAACGTCCAATCCGCACGCCCCTCGCGCGCGAGCCAAGCGAGCGGCGGATGCAATCCGGACAGCGTGTAGGCGTGCCGGCGCCCCGGTTCGAGCGCGGTAATACGCTCCTTCAGCACGAGTCCGTCGTTGTCTTCGAGTTCGCGCGTGCTGCCGATTGCGGGCGGCGCATGCAGGGTGATCCGACGCAGGCCCGGAATCGGACCGAAGCCCGTGAACACGGCGGGAAAGCCCTGCGCGTCGAGCGACAGCGCATACACGGCCTCGGGCGATGCGCGGATCTTGCGTTCGGTGCGCAGCAGGACGTTCATGGT
The DNA here is from genome assembly GCA_025351555.1 of Pseudomonadota bacterium. Classification (GTDB taxonomy): domain Bacteria; phylum Pseudomonadota; class Gammaproteobacteria; order Xanthomonadales; family Rhodanobacteraceae; genus Rudaea. The sequence goes on from JANXVS010000272.1 coordinate 651, forward strand.
CGATCTTTCGCGAACGCGATCAGAACTCTGCTGATCCGGGCACACGCGGATACGGAATTGCGTCGCGGATATTGGACAATCCGCAAATGTATACCACCAGCCGCTCAAAGCCGAGGCCGAAACCGGCGTGGGGGACGGTGCCGTAGCGGCGGAAGTCGCGATACCAGCCGTAGTGCGCAGGATCCAGTTTGAATTGCGCCATGCGCCGATCAAGGTAGTCCAGGCGTTCTTCACGTTGCGCGCCGCCAATGATTTCGCCGATGCCGGGTGCGAGCACGTCCATCGCCGCGACCGTCTTGCCATCATCGTTGAGGCGCATATAGAACGCCTTGATCTGTTCCGGATAATTCATCACCACGACCGGGCGGCCGACATGTTTCTCGGTGAGATAGCGTTCGTGCTCGGTTTGCAGATCGTGACCCCACTCGACCGGGTATTCGAACCTTTGGCCAGACTTTTTCAGGATATCGACTGCCTCGGTGTAGTCGATGCGCTCGAACGGCGCTGAGATAAGGGCTTCGAGGCGGGAAATCACTGTTTTTTCCTGACGTTCCGCAAAGAACTTCATGTCATCCATGCGCTCGTTGAGCACGGCCTTGAAAATATATTTAAGGAAATCCTCGGCCAGCGTGGCGTTGTCGTTGAGATCGGCAAAAGCGATTTCCGGCTCGATCATCCAGAACTCGGCCAAATGCCGCGTGGTGTTCGAATTCTCGGCGCGGAAGGTCGGTCCAAATGTATACACTTTGCTCAAGGCCAGGCAATAGCCTTCCACATTGAGCTGGCCGGAAACAGTCAGATAGGTTTCCTTGCCGAAGAAATCCTTGTTCCAGTCGATTCCGCCCTTGTCGTCCCGCGGCAGGTTGACCATGTCCAGCGTCGATACACGGAACATCTGGCCGGCGCCTTCGGCGTCGCTTGCTGTAATGATCGGCGTGTTGATCCAGAGGAAATCACGTTCATGGAAGTAGCGGTGGATCGCCTTGGCGATGCAATCGCGCACGCGCGCGACCGCGCCGAACGTGTTCGTACGCGGGCGCAGATGCGCGACTTCGCGCAGATACTCCATCGTGTGCGCCTTGGGCTGGATCGGATAAGTCTCCGGATCCTCGACCCAGCCGACGACTTCGACCTTCGTCGCCTGGATCTCGAACGACTGCCCCTTGCCCTGCGATGGCACGAGTTGGCCGGTCGCGATCACTGCGCAGCTGGCGGTCAGGCGGGCGATTTCTTCGGCATAGTTGGGCAGCGTGTTCTGCGCGACAACCTGGATCGGATCAAAGCAGGAGCCGTCGCTGATATTGACGAAGGACAATCCGGCCTTGGAATCGCGCCGCGTGCGCACCCAGCCCCTAACCGTGACTTCGCTGTTCGCGGCGATCGCGCCGGACAATGCTTGCTTGACGCTGACTACCGACATGCCTTGAAACTCCAGAGAAATCGCCCCAAATCGGGCATTAAGACAGGTCGCGGATGATAGCGGATTTGCACTCCCGATGAGCTTGCCCGCAGCCTGCTAGAATGGTCCCATGCCGATGAACATCCAATTGACTGCCGCCGCGCGTCAGCGCATGCACAATTTCCTTGCCGAGCGGCCGGATGCCGCCGGGGTGCGCTTCGGCGTGCGCAAGACGGGCTGTTCCGGTTACGCCTACACGGTCGAGATTGCCGACAGCATCGCCACGAACGACCAGGTGATCGATCAGGACGGCATGAAGATTGTGGTCGATGCCAAAAGCCTGCCCTTCATTGACGGCACCGAGATCGATTTCGCGCGCCAGGGCTTGAACGCCGCGTTCGTATTCCGCAATCCCAATGTTACCGGGGAATGTGGCTGCGGCGAAAGCTTTACTGTTGCTGTGGCAGAC
>JANXVS010000039.1 GCA_025351555.1 Pseudomonadota bacterium
GGTCATCAAGCGCTACGCGCCGACGGACACGCCGGCGGGGATCGAGAAGGACGTGGCAGCCGTGCTGTGAGTTCGACCGACGTAATTCTTGTTGGCGGTGGCCACAACGGCTTGGTCTGCGCCGCGTATCTGGCCAAGGCCGGAATGAAAGTCACTGTGCTCGAACGCCGCGATGTCGTCGGCGGCGCGGCGGTGACCGAGGAATTCCATCCCGGTTTCCGCAATTCGGTGGCGGCCTACACAGTGTCGCTGTTGCAGCCGAAGGTGATCAAGGATCTGGATCTTGGCGCCCACGGTTTGAAGATCGTGTCGCGCAAGCTCAACAATTTTCTACCCTTGCCTGACAACCGTTACCTGCTTACAGGCGGCGGCCGCACACAAGACGAAATCGCCAAATTCTCGCGCCGCGATGCCGAGCGCCTGCCGGACTACGAGCGTCGGCTGGATGTCATCGCCGATATTTTGCGCGACCTGGCGCTGGAGCCGCCGCCGAACGTGATCGACGGCGGCTGGTGGAAAGGCATTCCGGAACTGCTGCGCGCCGGGCGTCTCGGCAAGCGCGTGAAATCACTCGATGCCACGTCACGCACGGAATTGCTCGATCTGTTCGCGATCTCCGCTGGCGAATATCTGGATCGGTTTTTCGAGAGCGAGCCAATCAAGGCGGTGCTCGGTTTCGATGGCATCGTCGGCAACTACGCCAGTCCGTTCACGCCGGGTAGCGCCTACGTCCTGTTGCATCATGTATTCGGTGAAGTAAACGGTGTCAAGGGCGCGTGGGGTCATGCGATCGGCGGCATGGGCGCGATCTCGCAGGCGATGGCGAAGTGTGCGACCGCACGCGGCGTGGATATCCGCACCGGCAGCGGCGTACGTGAAATCATTGTCGAGCGTGGCCGTGCTGTTGGCGTCGTCACCGAAAAGGGCGAGTCGCTGCGCGCTCGCGCCATCGTTTCCAATGTGAATCCAAAATTGTTGTATGAGCGCCTGCTTGATCCGAGCGTGGTGCCCGCGCCGGTGCGCGAGCGAATGGCGAACTGGCGTTGCGGTTCGGGCACGTTCCGCATGAACGTCGCCTTATCTGCGCTGCCGAGTTTCAGCGCGTTGCCGGGTGAAGGCGATCACTTGACCGCCGGTATCATCATGGCACCGAGCTTGGAGTACATGGATCGGGCGTACCTGGATGCGCGCGAATCCGGCTGGTCGAAAAATCCCATTGTGGAAATGTTGATTCCCTCCACGCTCGATGATTCGCTGGCGCCGAAAGGTCAGCATGTCGCCAGCCTGTTCTGTCAGCACGTCGCGCCGACTTTGTCGGATGGCCGCAGCTGGGACGATCATCGCGACGAAGTGGCGGATCTGATGATCGCCACGGTTGATCGCTTTGCGCCGGGCTTCAAGGATCTGGTGATTGGCCGCCAGATCAAATCGCCACTGGATCTGGAGCGCGACTTCGGTCTGCTCGGCGGCGACATCTTCCATGGCGCGTTGTCGCTCAATCAATTGTTCAGCGCGCGGCCGATGCTCGGTTATGCGGATTACCGCGGCGCGTTGCCGGGCCTGTACCTGTGCGGCGCGGGTACGCATCCGGGCGGTGGTGTCACCGGTGCGCCGGGGCATAATGCGGCACGGGCGATTATTGCGGATCGGCGAAAGCTCTGAGGTTTCAGTTGCGCGGTACGTTTTTGGCCACGAGCAAGCGGCGCAGTTCGTCTGTTTCGTTCGCATCCAGCGAAGAATCGGACTGTTTCTTGTGCAGCAGATCATCCAACCGTTGCTGATGCGTCTGCCGATCCAGTTGCGCGAGTGCATCGATAAATTCCTCGCGCCACGCCTCTTCACCACCGGGGAATTCCATCACCGCGAGCTTTTGCAGCGCGCGTACTTCGTCACGTTCGGCAAAATGCTCAAGCATGCCTGCGGTGGAAATCTCCGGACGCTGCCGGCACAGCGCAATCAACTCCATCAGCAGCGGAACACCGGGCTGACGCAAAGTGGAAAACAAATGCGGTGGTGAGATCGCGGCGATAAAGTCGGGATTTTGCAGCAAGAGTGCAACCGCGGTGCGCACCAGCGTGCGCTCCTGCGGGCGCGCGGGCCTGCGCCGCGTAGCGCTTGCCGGTGCATCCATGCGCAAGCGGACATTCGCCAGGCGGTCGAGTTCACCCAGCATCAGATCGCGGAACGCACC
>JANXVS010000344.1 GCA_025351555.1 Pseudomonadota bacterium
CTCAGCTCTCAGCCCATACACCACTTTCGACCATAGCTCATGGCGGAAATCGAGTTACCGCTGTCGGGCGACAAGCCAAAGACTGCTCACGGCTCACCGACTAAGGACTTTTTCGTCCGAATGATCACGCGCGACATTACCCTCGCGGATTGCATATTGGACTTGCTCGACAATTCGATCGATGGCGCGCACCGAAGTATCGGCCGTTCCGGTGGGCAAGCACCGACGCCGTCTCCGCTGGCCGGTTACAAAGCCACCCTTGAAATCGATGAAAACCGATTCGAGGTCGACGACAATTGCGGCGGAATCACATTGAACGATGCGGTCGAATACGCATTCCACTTCGGGAGAAGAAAAGACGCTCCGACGGATGTGGAACATTCGATAGGCCTCTACGGCATCGGCATGAAACGCGCCATCTTCAAAATAGGTAGAAAAGCTAGAATAGAATCGAGGCCGCCGGACGAAGCCTTCTCGGCGGAAGTGGACGTCGAGAAATGGGAGGCGAACGAACACGACTGGGACTTCGATCTCGGTCACCTAGAAAAGAACGACAAAGCGGGGACTCGAATAGTCATCGAGGATATCTATCCGCCAATTGCGGCCGCGTTTGCCGACCCATCGTTCAAGAACCAGCTGATTCGGACCATCGCTCGCGACTACGCCTTCATTCTCGGCAAGGGGTTTTCGATCACTGTCGGCCAGACACCCGTTCCACTTTACGATTACAGCTCTCGCGTTTCGGAAGGACAAGCGGCCTGCAGCAATGCAGGCCGCTTCGTTTCAGATCAGACGTTCACGGGTGGGACTGAGCTGACCTGAATTTTCTGACCGAGAATCAGTAATCCCCCGGCAAAGCCGCCGCTGGCTCATGTACATTGAGTACACTTCGTTCACGGCGCCTGGCGCTGCGGGCAAGCGCCCTCGGCGCGGCCCCACGCGGATTAGCGTGAACAGGCCCTAAAATGATGAGCTTCCTCCGTGTTCTGCTTGCCTCTGTGCTTGTGCTGGTAAGCGTGGGCTCTCCCGCGCGCACCGTCTGGCGCTGCCAGCGGGACGGCACCGTGAGCATTGCTACTGCACCCGAGCCTGGCTCGCAGTGCACGGCGAAAACGCTGGATGACAATTCGGCCGTGGTGCCAAATATATGGGGAGCGTTGGGCGTGTTCCATGGCACGCTCTACCAGCGCGAGCAGGACGGCAAGACGGTCTACAGCACACGCAACCTGCCCGGTTCGGTCAAAGTGCAGGAGTTCACCGTTGCAACACCCGCTGCATCGCCGGCACATGTCGGCTTCGGCAAGATCGGCCAGCCGCAGCTTGGTATTTATCGCCGCGAGTTTGCCAGCGCCGCCAGCAAGACCGGCCTCGACGAGGCGTGGCTGCGCGCGATTGCGCATGCCGAGAGCTACTACGCCGCCGACGCGGTGTCGATGAAGGGCGCCAAAGGCGTCATGCAATTGATGCCGGATGTGATCAGCGACTACGGCGTCGCCGATCCGTTCTCGGCGAAACAGTCGATCCTGGCCGGCGCAAAATATCTGAAGGCGCTCGAAACGCGCTACGAAGGTGACCGCATCCTCGCTTCGGCCGCCTACAACGCGGGGTCCGGCGCCGTGACCCAATACGGCGGCGTGCCGCCATACGCCGAAACGCGGGAATATGTCGCCAAGGTCAACGAGCTGTACACACGCTATCGCAAAGCGATGGGACTCGCGCCGCGCTCCATTGAGTTGGCGCCGGCGCGTTGAGGGTGCGATGGCCGCCGCTTCATCCTCAATAGATACCGGGGATCAGTCGCTTGGTGCGACGGCAATAGCTTGCGTAGCGCTCGCCCAAGGCAGCGCCGAGCGCGGCTTCTTCTTCGTGGATGCGAAACAGGTATACAGCGATCGACAGCAGCATGATGACGAGCACACTCAGCCAATTGCCCAGCGCCAGACTGAAGCCGAGGAAGGCGATAAGCGCGCCGAGATAACTCGGATGGCGGATATGCCGATACAGGCCTGTATCCATCACTTCATGATCGGCAAGCACCGCGACGTTGGGTGTATGGAAGCGGCCGAGCTGGGCAATGGCGATGGATCGGATCGCAATACCGATTCCGAGAACGACCAGGCCGACAACTTGCGCCGGCTCGGCGGGCCGGATGGCGCCGATTTGCTTGTATGCCAGCCAGATGCCCACCACCCACGCCAGCAGATTGCCCGCCATGATCACCCACAGCGAGAAGCGGTCGCGATTTTCTGCCGTGCCGCTCTTGCGGCGGAAAACGACCATGCCATCGATCAGCAGCCACAACACGAATACGGCAACAGCGAGGTTTCGCAGCTCCACTAGATCAATCCTTTTTTATGGCCACGGATGGCCGGTATGCCGGCAATGCAGGAGCAGTTGCCGACGATCAAAATTGCAGCCCCGGCCGGGGAAGTCGCCGCGGTTGCAGGCTCTTTGGGATTTTCCTCCATACAGCCGGGAAACGGAAATGACGCGCGCCACTATCGAAGTCATCGAAGCCGACATCACCACATTGAATGTCGATGCCATCGTCAATGCGGCCAACGAGACCCTGCTCGGCGGCGGGGGCGTCGACGGCGCCATCCATCGCGCCGCCGGACCCGATCTGCTTGCCGCCTGCCGCGCACTGCCGGAGGTACGGCCGAACGTGCGCTGCCCGACCGGGCAGGCACGCATCACGCCGGGGTTCCGGCTGCCGGCAAAATACGTGATCCATACGGTCGGACCCGTCTGGGAAGGTGGCGATGAGGGCGAAGCAGAATTGCTCGCCAACTGCTATCGCGAATCATTGCGCCTTGCTTGGGAGCATGACGTGCGCAGCATCGTGTTTCCGGCAATCAGCTGCGGCGTGTACGGCCATCCCCTGACTGCGGCCGTGGCGCTAGCGGTGCGCGAAGTGCGGGGGTTCTTGCGCCGCGAAACGACGCCTGGGCACGTCGTCTTCTGCTGTTTTGGCGCCACTGTTACCGCCGCGTATCGCCGGCTGTTGCAGAATTGATGGTATCAGCGGCAATGCAGGCGGCGACGCTTGGACTTGATCCTGATCAGTGCGGCCCGACCGGGCACACCGCACCATCAGCGCATGAAAACCACCAGCCGCCTCGTCGCACCGCATTTCGACCCGTCCCTGATCGCGCGCTACGACATCGCCGGCCCGCGCTACACCTCATATCCGGCCGCGCCGCAATTCCACACCGGCTTCGGCGAAGCGCAACTGCGCGCTTTTGCACGCACCTCCAACGAGGATCCGATCCCGCGCCGGCTGTCGCTGTACGTGCATGTGCCGTTCTGCCTGAGTCCGTGCTTCTATTGCGGCTGCACGCGCATCATCACCCGCCAACCCGGCAAGGCGGGTGTCTATCTGGATCATCTATATCGCGAGATCGAGTTCGTCGCTCCGCTGTTCGATCGCGACCGCCCGCTGGTGCAGCTGCACTTCGGGGGCGGCACGCCGAATTTCCTCGATGCGCACCAGATGGGCGAACTGCTCGAATCGCTGGCGCAACAATTCGCCTTCAGCCACGATGCCGATCGCGAGTTCGGCATCGAACTCGATCCGCGTTTTTGCGGACCGGAATATGTGCGCATGCTGGCTACACTCGGCTTCAACCGCGTCTCGGTCGGGATCCAGGATTTCGACCCCGCCGTGCAGGCCGCGGTCAATCGCATCCAGAGTATCGAGCAGACCCGCGCCGTGCTCGACGCCGCGCGCGATTCAGGTTTCCGTTCGACCAGCGTGGATCTGATCTACGGTCTGCCCAAGCAGACGATGGGTGGCTTCGCGCGCACGCTCGAGCAGGTGATCGCGCTGGCACCCGACCGCGTCGCGGCTTACGGTTACGCGCACCTGCCGGAGCGTTTCAAGGCGCAGCGCCAGATCGATGCAGCCGATTTGCCGGATGCGGCGATGCGTCTGGGCTTGCTCGGCCTTACGGTGGAGACACTGACTGCCGCAGGCTACCGCTATATCGGCATGGATCATTTCGCGCGTCCCGGCGACGACCTCGCCCGCGCGCAGGATGCCGGCAGCCTGCAGCGCAACTTCCAGGGTTATTCCACACACGCCGATTGCGACCTGATCGGCCTTGGCATGAGTTCGATCTCCCACATCGGCGCGAGCTTCAGCCAGAACGCGCGCGATTTACCCGGCTACTACGCCGCGCTGGATGCCGGTCGCTTGCCGGTCGTGCGCGGTCTTGCGCTCGATGATGACGACGTGATCCGCGCCGACGCGATCCAGCAGTTGATGTGTCACGGCACCCTCGACGTCGCCGCGTTCGAGACGCGCCACCGACTGGATTTCGACAGGTATTTCGCCGCCGAACTCCGGCGTCTGCGCGAACTCGCGCGCGACGGCCTGATCTCGATCAACCCGGACCGGCTCGCAGTCAGCTCGCGCGGGCGCTTCGCGCTGCGTGTCATCGCCATGTGCTTCGACGCCCATCTCCTCCAGACGCAGACGGCCGAGGTACGCTATTCTCGAGCGTTGTAGCCCGCCGCTCCACGCCGGGCGGAGCGTGTCCATGAGCGAGCTTGTGCCCGCCGGCAAGTTGCCAGCCCCGAATCCCATCGCCGATGACGGCGACGAGCTGCATTTCTGTTCGACCTGCGCGTTCGGCTCGGTGTGTCTGCCGGCCGGCGTCGACAAGACCGCGCTGCACGAGCTGCACATGCTGGTCGAACACGTCGGTCCGTTTCATGCCGACGATGCGATCTTCCGCAGCGGCGACCCTTTCACCGCGATTTACGCCGTGCGCGCCGGCATGGTGAAGACGCATCTGCTGGACGATAACGGTCACGAACAGGTGCTCGGTTTCCACCTGCCGGGCGAGATGGTCGGCCTGAACGGCATCCACCCGGCCAAATACCCCTGCGATGCGATCGCGCTCGACACGGTGTACGTGTGCCGTTTCTCGTTCCCGGCGCTGGCGACGCTGGCGACGAAAATTCCCGACGTGCAACAACAACTGTTCCGCCTGCTAAGCGCCGACATCGGCAAGGCCATGCAACTGGCGGGCGATCACTCCGCGGACGAACGCCTCGCCGCATTCCTGCTCGGTCTCGCCGAGCGCTATGCGGCGCGCGGCTTTTCATCCACGGCGTTCCGGCTGGTCATGGCGCGCGCCGATATTGCCAACTATCTGCGTCTGGCTGCCGAAACCGTCAGCCGCGTCCTGCGACGCTTCCAGGATAAGAACCTGATCCGCGTCGAAGGACGCGATGTGGAAATGCTGGATGCGGCAGGCCTGCGTCGGCTGGCCCGCAATCTCTTGCCCGGCTAAACCTGGCCAGCCGAATCTCGAACAGTCTTGACCTGAGTCAGGGTTCGCACAAGCGACTGCCGTTACGATCGCTCCCGTTCAACTCGTGGGAGCGCGTCATGTCCACCAGCCGTCGTCTATGGATTGCCTTGGCCCTGTTGCTTGGCAGTACGTTCAGTGTGCTGCTGTGGATGGGCAGCGAGATTCATCGAACTGAACCACCCATGCCCGAGCGCGTGGTCAGCGCCGACGGACAAACGCTGTTCACGCGCGAAGATATCGAACAGGGCCGCATCGTCTGGCAATCCATCGGCGGTCAGCAGTTGGGCACGGTGTGGGGACATGGAGCCTTGGTCGCGCCGGATTGGAGCGCGGACTGGTTGCATCGCGAAGCCACCGGTCTGCTCGACTTGTGGGCGCAGAACGATCACGGTGGCGCATTTGACAAACTCGATGCCGGCACCCAGGAGTCGCTCAAGGCGCGATTGCGCGAGGAACTACGCAAGAACACCTACACGCCCGCAACCGGTACGCTCGAGGTATCGGCAGATCGCGCCCTGGCTATTTCCAACGTTGCTGCACATTACGTCAGCCTGTTCGGCAACGATCTGGCCACACAGCAACTGCGCGAGACATACGCGATGCGCAACAACAGCGTGGATACGCTCGAGCATCGTGATCAACTGGCGAAATTCTTCTTCTGGACGGCGTGGGCCACGGTGACGAATCGTCCGGATGCCAGTGTGAGCTATACCAACAATTGGCCCTACGAGCCGCTGGTCGGGAATACGCCAGCGCCAAGCACGTTCCTGTGGAGCGTGTTCAGCGTGCTGTTCATGACGGCAGGCATCGGCCTGCTGGCCTGGCACTACGCTGTGTGGCAACGTCAGGAACCGCATCTGACGCCGCCCGCGACCGATCCACTGCGCGGCATCACGATCACGCCATCGATGCGCGCCACCGCGAAGTATTTCTGGGTGGTCCTGGCGCTGCTGCTGACGCAGATCCTGCTCGGTGCGATCACGGCGCACTATCAAGTGGAAGGGCAGAAGTTCTACGGCTTCGATATTTCACAAATCTTCCCGTATTCGCTCACGCGCACATGGCATACCGAACTTGCCGTACTGTGGATCGCCACCGCGTGGCTGGCCACTGGCTTGTACATCGGCCCCGCAGTTTCCGGGCATGAACCCAAGTTCCAGCGCCTGGGGGTGAATGTACTGTGGGTCTGCCTGCTGATCATCGTGATCGGCGCCTTCACGGGTCAGTGGTTTGCGGTGATGCAGAAGCTCGGCCTCAAATACAACTTCTGGTTCGGTCATCAGGGCTGGGAATATGTGGACCTCGGGCGTTTCTGGCAGATGTTCCTGTTCGTCGGCCTGCTGCTGTGGCTGGTGCTGGTCGGTCGTGCCTTGTGGCCTGCCTTGCGTCGCAAGGATGATCTGGCGTCGATTATCGGTCTGCTGTTCCTGTCTACTGTTGCCATCGCGCTGTTCTACGGCGCCGGCCTCATGTGGGGCGAACGTACCTCCTTGTCGATGGTCGAGTACTGGCGCTGGTGGGTAGTGCATCTGTGGGTGGAAGGTTTCTTCGAGGTGTTTGCCGTCGCCGTGATCAGTTTCCTGTTCGTCAAGCTCGGCTTGGTGCGCGCGCGCACGGCGACCGTCAACGTGCTGTTTGCCACGTTCGTATTCATGGCGGGCGGTGTGCTCGGCACGTTTCACCATCTGTACTTCACCGGCACGACGACGGCGGTGATCGCACTTGGGGCGTCGTTCTCGGCACTGGAAGTAGTGCCGCTCGCGTTGATCGGCATGGAGGCCTACGAAACCTGGGCGCACAGCCGCGCGACGAAATGGATGGAACGTTATCGCTGGCCGATCATGTTCTTCCTGGCGGTGTCATTCTGGAACCTGGTCGGCGCCGGCTTGTTCGGATTCCTGATCAATACGCCACTCGCGCTGTACTACATGCAGGGCCTGAACCTCACGCCATTGCATGGCCATACTGCATTGTTCGGCGTGTACGGCATGTTGGGTCTTGGCCTGATGCTGTTCTGCCTGCGTGGACTCAAACCCGATGTGCAGTGGAACGAAGGACACCTGCGCGGCGCATTCTGGGCGCTCAATATCGGCCTGTCACTGATGGCGCTGCTGACTCTGCTGCCGCTCGGCATTCTGCAGCTCAATGCAGTGCTTGAACATGGCTATTGGTACGGCCGTTCGGCCGAATTCATGAGCCAGCCGCTGATCCATCTTCTGATCTGGATGCGCGTGCCCGGCGACACCATCTTCGCGGCCGGCGCGCTGCTGATCTGCTGGTTCGTGGCGCGGATGTGGATCGCGCCACGGCGCGTTGTCGCCGAATATTCGAGTGAACCAGCCCTGAGCCATGGATAAGAACGTCGAGCCGGGGCCCGTGCGCGGGTCCCGGTCCGTGGCGGGAGTGACGATCGTCGTCGGGACAACTACCGGCACTCCCGCCGTTTTTCCCTCGCTCGCGGAACTGCCGCGGCTGCTCGCTGCCGCTCCGCACCGCATGATGTTCTTCGCTGGGGCGTCGGCAGTGATCGTGTCGATGCTGTGGTGGGCGTGCTTTCTCGGCGCCGGCTATTTTAGCCATGTGTTTCCCACATCACCGATCCCGGCGGGTTGGGCGCACGCCATACTCACTCAGTACGGCATGTTGCCTTTGTTTATTTTTGGATTTTTGCTCACCGTGTTTCCGCGCTGGATGGGCCAGCCGGCACTGACGAAACGACACTATGTGCCGGTGTTCGTGGGCATGTTCGGTGGCTATCTGCTGGCGCATGCCGGCTTGCTCGATCTCAAGCCCTTGCTGGTCGCCGGTCTGGCGCTGATGCTCACGGGATGGATTGCTGCGCTGGCCGCACTCGGCCGCGTGTTGTGGCGCAGTGGCAGTTTCGACCGCCATGCTCTGTCGTGTTATCTGGCGCTGCTCCTGGGCGCCTGCGGCTTGGTCGCTTTCTTTGCCTTCGTGCTGGGTGCGCCATGGCAGTTCGCGTTTGTCGCGATCAAGCTCGGCACGTTCGGTCTGCTGCTGCCGATCTATTTCACCGTCGGCCATCGCATGATTCCGTTTTTCAGCGCGAGTGCGGTCGGTGCGGGTTATCGCGCGGTCACGCCGCGGTGGAGCTTGCCCGCGATGTGGGCGCTGTTGGTTGTTCGTTTGACGCTTGAACTCACGCATCGCTTCGACTGGCTATGGCTGGTCGACGCGCCGCTGGCGCTGTTCTTTCTAATGCACTGGCTGGCGTGGCAGCCGTGGAAATGTCTGCAACCTGGCCTGCTCGCCGCGCTGTATCTGGCGTTCGCGTGGTTGCCGCTGGCGTTCGGGCTGTTCGCGGTGCAGAGTCTGATCCTGCGTTTCGATGGCAATTTCGTGCTCGGTCGCGCGCCGGTGCATGCGCTCACGGTGGGCTTCTTCGGTTCAATGCTGGTGGCGATGGTCACACGCGTTACCCAAGGTCATTCCGGACGGCCGCTACAAATGGGCGCGATCCCATGGCTCACCTTCGGTTTGCTGCAATTGGTTACTTTGACGCGCATCTACGCAGAAGTCGCGCCGAATACACCGCTGTGGCTGGTCGTTGCCGCTTTCGGTTGGCTGATCGCCTTCCTGCCGTGGGTGCTGCGCTCGCTGTGGATCTTCGTGACGCCGCGCATCGACGGCAAGCCCGGCTGACGCCATGAGTGTGCGAACATCGCATTGGCACCCGAATGTGCGTCGCCGATGATCGAGTTCTACCCGCAGATCAAGTTCGTCCACGTCGCCGCCGTCATCCTGTCCGGCAGCCTGTTCGCGCTGCGCGGATTGTTGATGCTTGCGCGGTCGCGCTTCAGCAACCATCCGGCATTGCGCTACCTGTCGTATGCGATCGACACGACGTTGCTGACCGCAGCACTTATGCTGGTCACGATCGTGCACCAGTATCCGTTCGTGCAGGGCTGGCTCACGGTCAAGGTGTTGCTGCTGGTTGCCTACATCGTGCTGGGTACGCTGGCACTCAAGCGCGGACGCACGCGCGCAGCGCAGGTGACTTGTTACTTCGCGGCGCTGCTGGTGTTCGCGTTCATCGCCAGTGTCGCGCTCGCTCATAACCCCTGGGGCGTGTTCGCGGCGCGGTTCTCCTGAGCCGGATCGCGGCGCACTCAATAGCGATATTCAAGACTGACCCAGAGCTTGCGTTCGTTCGTTGCGAAGCCATCGCTGTGATAGTCGGCATACTTCAGCAGGCCGTTCAGATGTGCGCACAACGGGTATCCGAGCGAGGCATCGAATTCGCTCCCGTAATGCTTGCCGCCGTGATCGGCGCGGAAATCATGCCAGCTTGTTACCCATGCCGCTTTGCCGAACTTGCCTTCGGCGCCGGCATAGCGATCATCCAGTCCATCCTTGGGCGTGGTCAGGAAACGATCGGCCCAACCGTTGAACGCATGCAGCGTTGCGTACGGTGTGCTCAATCCATAACGACCGTTGCCGCCAAGCACCTCCCAGCCGGCCTTGAGTGTGATTCCACGCCACGCCAGTGTCGGTTCCAGCAACCGATACTGCGCGCTTTGCACCGCAGGATTGTTGGCCCAGTCTAATTGGTGCGCATACTCGAACGTCCAGCCCAGCGTGGTGTCGACGAAAGGATGGGTGCCGATCCAGCGCAGGCCGAAGGTTTCGGTCGACAAGGTCGCGATGTCGCGATTCTCGACCAGGTAACCGTAGCCGGTCAGTACGCCGAGCGGAAGTTTCTGGCTGACGTTCAACAAATGGCCGTCCAAACTCCAATCGCGCAGCAGCGAATTCGGATTCTCGTGGCCGTTCACCCGCAGCACGCGATCCAGATAGATGTATCGCAGCGTCGGTCCGCCGTCGGCGAACGTATAGCGCGATGCGAATCCGTCGAAAGTCTGTTCGTTCTGGCGCCAGCCGGAATTGCCGAAGAAACGCTGGTTGTCGAGGATTACGCGCTGGCGTCCCAGTGTTGCGCCTATCTTGTCGTCCGCATAGGCCACGTAAGCCTGATTGATCTCATCGGATTTGGGATCGGCAACGATGGGGTACTGTGTTTTGCCGTTTGCGGTGCTGTTGTAGTGTTCGCCGAATAACGGCTGCACATGCTCGCCATCGGCATACAGCTGCCAACCCGGCGCAAATACCCAGCGATATCCCAGACGCAGGCGCACGGTGTTGGCGTCGGCGTTGCGCGCGAAGCCATCGTCGTCGACATTTTCGTAGCGATAGCGCAACTCGATGACCGGTCCGCTTGTTGCCTGCGGTTCGGCCGCCTGCACCGCGCAGGCGCCGAACTGCAAGACGAACGCAATAGTCGCGCCGAGTGCTCTGCGCGCGCCGGCCCCCTGACAGGT
>JANXVS010000348.1 GCA_025351555.1 Pseudomonadota bacterium
CCATTTCCGGCCGCCGCGCATAGAACACGCGGCCTCCCTTTGCGCCTTTCTTCTTCACCAGAAAACTGATCGCGACGCCGGTCTGAATGCCGAATACATTGTGCTTTGTACCAGAGAGCTTCGGATTGGCGCGCACGTCGCCACCCAGATCAACGACGTGGATTTCCGCGAACTCCTTCGCGACAACCTTTCGAAAGCCGTCGAACGTCCGACTCTCGATGAAGCTGCGATTGCTGATGAACGCCACAACCCCATTCTCCGCAATCCGATCGCTCGCCCAGCGAAAAAACCTCGCATACATGTCATAGAGCTTGGTCTTCTGCGCCGTGCTGGCATTGATGTAGGTGTCCTTGATGCGCGCGTCGATATCCGGGTATTCGCGGTTCTTGTTGTTGTCGTTCTCGTTGGCCTGGTTGGCGTTGTACGGCGGGTTGCCGATGACGACGCTGATCTTGCGCCGGTTCTGGCGCTTGATGCGCTCGATGTTCTCCTCGCCCATGCCGAACAGGTCGGCCACCTGCTGGCCGGTGTAGCGGCGCAGGCCGGCGACGTTGTCGAGCGTGTCGACGAAGCACAGGTTCGGGTATTCCAGATACTCGCCGGTTATCGCGGCATACGTCGCCTCGATGTTCAGATTGGCGACGTAGTACGGCAGGATCGCGACTTCATTCGCGTGCAATTCTTCCAGATATTTGTGCCTGAGCTTGGCCGGCTGGCCGCGGAAGTGTTCGAGTAGTTCGCAGATGAAGGTACCGGTGCCGGCGGCGGGATCAAGAATTTCCACATCCTTGTCAATCAAGTTGCGGCCGAAATGCTGCTCGCACAGCCAGTCGGCCGATTCGATCATGAAGCGCACGATCTCGTTCGGCGTGTAGACCACGCCAAGACGATCGGCGGCCTTGGGATTGTATACTTTGTAGAAATTCTCGTAGACGACCTTGAGAAACGTCTGCTTCTCGTGATGGCTGCTGATCTGCCCGGCGCTGCGGCGGATAGCCGAGTAATAAGGCTCCAGCGCCTTCAAGGTCTGGTGCTTGGTGTTTCCGGTGAAGAATGTTGCTTCCAGTTTGTACAACTCGCGTGCGACGTTGTTGTCTTCGTGATAGCTGGTGCCGGGAAACACCAGCGCGAAAATTTCCTCGGTGAGGATGTGCTGGATCAGGATCTCGCGTACATCGGCTTCGGTGAGGTTCGGATTGATCGAGCTGTGCGCCTGCTTGAGGAACTTGTCGGCGGCGGCGCGGAATTGATCGTTGCCTGAATAGGCCTTCTCGATCATCGCGCGCAAGGCTTTGCACACGGCGGGCAGATCGGTCTTGAACTGTTCCACCGCTTTGCGGAATTCCGCAATCTCGGGCCGCTCGTAGCCGAAGAACAATTCGAGCAGGCGCTGCAACCTGTCGACGTCGTCGACCGCGCAGCGGACCACTTCGCGCCGATTCTGGATCAGCACCGCTGCGCGAGAATCCTCGAAGATGATGTTGTCGGACGGATAGCCGCGCTTGAACTTGGTTTCGATCTCGGCGTCAAGATCGTCTTTCTCGTCCTTGGCTTCCCAGTAGCCGAACGGCAGACGCAGGCCGTAGAGCAATGCGCCATCGACGTAACGGCGTTCCTTCGCCGGCGATTGGATTTCGTATTCCGGCACGAAGGTGAGATCGTGCGAGCGCGCCCAGCCCTTGAGCAAATCCTTGAACGCCTCACGCACAACGCTCTCGCGATGCGTGCCGCTGACCTGGCGCAGCTTGGACAGCTCGGCGAGGTAGCTCTGGATTAATAGACGGGACATTTCAAGCTGCGCGCCGCGGCGTCTTGCGCGCGGACTGCTTGATCAGACTCTCCGCCGGAATGCCGAACTTTTTGTGCAACCCTTCGATCATGCGCAGAGTCAGTGGCCGCTTGCGCGCCAGAACTTCATACACACGATTCTTTCGACCGATGACCGGCGCGAGGTCATCTACCGTCAGGTTCTGCTGCTCCATGCGGAATTTGATTGCATCGACGGC
>JANXVS010000358.1 GCA_025351555.1 Pseudomonadota bacterium
CAGCACCTCGCCGTAGCGGCGCCGGTCGAAATTGCCGCGTGCGAGCAGCACCAAGTGATGGCGTTCGCGGTCGGTGGTGGCCAGATCGCGCACGAAGCGTTCGGCGCCGCCGCCCCATCCGTGCAGAATATGCAGCACAACGGGTTTGGCATCCAGGCCGGGATAACAATCCATCTTTTCTGCCACGCGTGGCAACGCAGCGGCGATGCGCTCGCGCAACTGCCCCAACGCCGAAGGCGGTATTGGATCGGCGCCGTGCTTGGGCGGTTGCGGGCCGCGCAACATATGAGTGGGATCGGCTACATACAGATGATCCAGCAATACGCTGCGCCACGGCGCGTACTGTGCGGGCAGATCGCAGTCCTGAATTTTCCCCAGATCCAGATCACGTAATGCCGCGCCATTCCACGCGCTGAGCAGCGGTGAAAAGCCCGGCCAATCCAGCGCGGCGCGTTGACCCCAGGCGTAGCACAGCGCATCGATCGCACGCGGATCGGCATCGCTGTGCCTTGCTTCAGGCAAGGGTGAACGCGTGGGATCCATGTTGTCCAGCGGCGATGCGACCAGCACGTCGGCTACGCCCAGCGCGCGCGTGATGCGCGCGAACCAGAACGGTGGCAACACCGTGCCGGCGCGCAGCAGGATCAGATCATCGCCGGGAAACGCTGCCGCTGCGGCGCGCAATGCAGCAGGTGCGCTTGGCACTGGCAACAGTTCGACGCGGGTGTCCGCCGGTATGCCGATGGCGATTGTGCTCAGCCACTCCGCAACTGGTGGTGCGGTGCCGAAGATGCAGACGCGCACCGGAGCAGAATGGGAAATTTCCACAATGATCTAAATTGGATTCGTTCTAAACAGACATCAGCGCTGACGGCTCATGACGATCTCGTGCCTGACATTACCGGCGTCGTCACCTCGAAATCGGCGCGGAAATCGGCCAAGGTGACGGCGCGACAAGGACAAGCGATAGCTAGTGCACCGACGAGGCGATGTTGCATGGAAGAGGCTCCGAATGACGAGTAAAGGTTAGTACTTGCAGCAAGCGCGGAATTATCCCGGAACCGCGCCGCGCTGTCACCGAAACCTTGGGAGGCTGCATCGGGTAGACTGGGCAACGTCGTCGCTGCTTTCGCCAGTCGTCCCTTGTCCATCTTCACCGGTTTCCTGTCCCTGTGCCGATTCGTGATGCGCTTGCTGCGCGCGCCGCTATGGCTGGCGTTTGGCTTCGTAGTGGGCTTTCTGGCGCCGTACATGCTTTATCTGGACAGCCAGGTGCGCTCGCGCTTCGACGATCTGGCGTGGGATCTGCCCAGCCGGGTCTATGCGCGGTCACTAGAATTGAAACCCGGCGTGCCGATGACGGCCGAGACGCTGACGCTGGAACTGCAAGCCTCGCGCTACACCCCTGACGCGGCGGCGCGTACGCAGGGCACCTACACGCAAACCGGCGCGCGCTTTGTCATTGCGCGCCGCGCCTTTGCCGATATTGATGGGCGCGAACCGGCGCGACGGATCGCTGTCACCTTGTCGGCCAATGCCGTGAGCGCACTGAGCGATGCGGTTTCCGACGCCGCGCTCGATCATGTGCGCCTGGATCCGGCACGCATTGCCACGCTCTACGGGGCCGAGCAGGAAGAGCGCCGCGTGGTCAAGCTCGAACAATTGCCGCCGCTACTGGTCGCCGGTCTGCAGGCAGTGGAGGATCGCGACTTCAAGCATCATCGCGGCATCGCCGTCAGCGCGATACTGCGCGCCGCATTCGCGGACTTAAGCGCCGGGCACGTCGTCCAGGGCGGCAGTACCTTGACCCAGCAACTGGTAAAAAATCTGTTTCTGGATCGCGGCCAACGCGTCACCCGCAAGGTGAACGAGGCGTTGATCGCGCTCTTGATTGAGGCGCGCTACGACAAGCATCGCATCCTGGAAGCGTATACAAATGAAGTTTTTCTCGGCCAGCAGGGCGGCCAGGCGGTGCATGGATTTGCCGCGGCGGCGGAGTTCTATTTCGGACGCGAGACGAAGGACTTGAGTCCCGCCGACATCGCGCTGCTGGTCGGTCTGGTGCAGGGCCCGAGTCTGTACGACCCGCGCCGGCATCCGGATCTGGCGCTGGCGCGGCGCAATCGCGTGCTCGCCGAGTTTTACGAAACCGGCTTGATCGATGAGGCGACATTGACCACTTCCCGCGTCGCGCCGCTGGGCGTGCCCGACGCGCCGGGTCTGCCGCGCAACACCACGCCGGCGTTTCTGGATCTGGTGCGCGAGCAATTGCAGCACGATTATCCGGCAGCGCAATTGCAGCGCGCCGGCCTGTCGGTCTACACCACGCTGGCACCGTCTACACAGAGATTGGCCGAACTCTCGCTGGCAAAAACCCTGGATGCGCTCGGCAAACGTCAGCCGGAGTTGCAGGGCGCAATGGTCGTGACCGGTGCGCACGATGGCCACGTGCAGGCGCTGATCGGCGGCCGTGACGCGGCCGATCCTGGCTTTGATCGCGCGCTCGATGCACGACGTCCAGTCGGCTCGCTGGTCAAGCCATTTGTATACCTTGTCGCACTGGCGCAGCCGCAGAAGTATTCGCTGGCGAGCCTGCTCGACGATAGTCCGGTCGACATGATCCAGCCCAACGGCACGCACTGGACGCCGCAGAACGACGACCATGAGTCTCATGGATCGGTGCCGCTGATCGATGCACTGGCGCATTCGTACAATCTGGCGACCGTGCATCTGGGCATGAACCTGGGCGTGGACAAGGTACGCGGATTACTTGCTTCGTTTGGCCTGGACGCAACGGTCAATCCGAACCCCTCGCTGCTGCTGGGTGCGGTGGATCTGTCGCCGTTCGAAGTCGCGCAGTTGTATCAATACTTCGCCGCGGATGGTCACGCGCTGCCGTTGCGCGCGCTGCGCGGCGTGCTCGATGCGCAGGGCCGGCCGTTGACGCAATACACGATCAAGACCGGCGCCGGTCAATATCTCGGACCCGCGCGCTTGGTAAGCTATGCCATGCAGGCGGTGGCGCAGACGGGCACGGCGCACGCGATCGGCGAGCAGGGACTGGGTCATCTGCACGCGGCGGGCAAGACCGGCACCAGCGATTCACAGCGTGACTCCTGGTTCGCCGGCTTTACCGGATCGCAACTGGCGGTGGTCTGGGTCGGGCGCGACGACAACCAGCAGACCGGTTTGTGGGGTGCGACCGGCGCCCTGCAGGCGTGGATCGCGCTGTTCCGCAAATTGCCGAGCGCACCGTTCGTGCTGCCGCAGGATGGATTGGAGACGGTGTGGGTCGATATGCAATCGGCCCAGCGCACCCAGGCGCAATGCAAAAACGCGCGCGAATTGCCGTTTATTGCCGGCACCGCGCCCAGCGGAACGGAACATTGTGCCTGGCAGGAGATCAAATCCCTGTTCGGCGATGGCCATTGAGCCGCCGCGGCCGGATGGATCATAAAAGGCGAACCATGAAAATTAATATAATTGTATATTTTACGGCAATTGTCGCGATGGCCGTACTCGGCGCCTGTTCGCAGCCCGGGCCGCCGGCCAAGGCGGCAAGCCGGCCGGATTACGATGCCGCCTCGGTGGTGGCGGCCATTCGCGCGGTTGGCGCACAGTCAAACTCCAGCGTCGAAGTGCATCCGTTGCGCGATCCGGCACTGGATGGCCTGCTCAAGCAGGCGCACGATCTGGAAGCGCAGCAGCGGATCGCACAGGCCATTGATGCTGTGGCCAAGGCGCTCAAGATCGCGCCGGATTCGCCGGATATCCTGCAGTACCAAGCCGAATTGCAGATCCAGGCCCGCGACTGGAAACAGGCGGCAGCGCTGGCACAGAAGTCATGGGAATTAGGACCGAAGATCGGCGGCTTGTGCGCACGCAATCTGGAGACGGTGGCGCGGGCGCGCACGACGATGGGTGATGCCGCTGGTGCCGCACAGGCGCGCCAACAGCAGTCGGGTTGCCGG
>JANXVS010000365.1 GCA_025351555.1 Pseudomonadota bacterium
GAACATGCAAGGATCCCCTAAGTTCTAGATTCTAGCCGTTGGTTGACCGCATTTCACAAGTAGACGGGCTGTCCGAAACCGGCCGCTCGCCGCCGGCGGGTTTGGGTCGAGGACGGGCGATCAATCGAGTCGTACGAGACGTGGGCCTCGTGCGTGCCACTGCACTTTGTTTGACAATTGCAGCTAAGAAAACTTCACTTCCAGCACGCCACTGGTAGAGTTCTTATGGGGTCCGCTGCCCGTATGCCAAAAAGAGTTCATGCGCTTGCACAGACTTGCCTGTCTCGTAGATATGGAGCACCTTTACCGTGGTTGGCCAATTGTAGAATCTCATGTGCGATATGCCGCGCGAAATCGGATTTGGCAATTGCATTCTTCGGCAGATGCCGAGAGTCGAACCTGCGGCACGATTCCTCTAAAGGAAGGAACCCAATCCCATGAGTGGGTCGATAACCGTAGTGAAATCCTTCGCCCTTCGCGCACGCGCGCGTCTGCTTGCTGCGCATCGTTCGCATCGCGCGCGCGTTGTCGCACTGATCTTCGGCATTCTGCTGACGATCTACGCGCTGATCGGTTTCTTCGCCATGCCGGCGTTGTTGCATCACTGGGTCGACACGCGCGCAAGCGCGCTGATCGGCCGCCCGGTTTCGGTCGGCGCGCTGCGCTTCAATCCTTTCAACCTCAAGCTCGATGCCGATCAATTGCACATCGGCGAGGCGGACGGGCGCACGCCGTTCGTCGATATCGAACAGCTCACCGTGAACGGCTCGTGGAGCTCGCTGTTCCGGCTCGCGCCGGTACTGGACGAGATCACAATGCAACATCCGCGCATCGTGATCAGCCGCAGCGCACCGCAGCGTTTCAACTTCTCCGACCTGATCGAGCGTTTAGCCGGCACGTCTGCGAAAGTGGGTGCCGAGCCCGCGCGCTTCTCGCTGTCGAATATTGTCGTGCACGCCGGCGACATCAGTTTCGACGATCACGTCCTGAGCGCCACCCACCACATCGAGAACATCGAGATCGGCATTCCGTTCATTGCCAACCTGCCGCGCGATGTCGAGGTGTTCGTGCAGCCGTTGCTGGCGATGACCGTGGACGGCAGCCCGCTGCGCATCGAGGGTCAAACCAAGCCGTTCGCGAGCAGCCTGGAATCGACGATCCAATTGCATCTCGACCTGCTCGACCTGCCGCGCTATCTGGGCTATGTGCCGACTCCGCTGCCGGTAGCGATCCCGCATGGCCTGCTTTCGGGGCATCTGCAATTGCGCTTCGTGGAAAGCAAGGCCGCGCCGCAGCTGAGTGTTAGCGGCACACTTGTCGTCCACGATCTTGTACTGACGGACGCCGACCGAGCACCGATCGCTGAAATCGGCTTGGCTATCGCCGGGCTCACCGACGTGCAGCCGCTAATTTCACGTTTTCACTTCGGCGGTGTGCGGCTGGATCAGGCCGCGCTGCACTATGCGCTGCGCGCGCGCAGCCGCAGCAATTTCGACGCGCTGATCGACGCCGGCACCAAACCAGCCGATGCTAACGCCGCGAAGAAGACGCCAGCCGACATCGCTGTTGCCAATCTAGTGCTAACAGCGAGCCGCTTTGACTATACGGATAGCAGCAGCGATGCACCTGGGACCGTGGCATTTGACGCACTCACCGGATCGGTGACCGATCTGGAAACGCTCAAAGGCGTCGCTGCGGTCGATGTGAGCGGACAGTTTAATGGCGGCACGCTCGCGACAAACGGAAAACTCGATGTAGCCGCGAGTCGATATACCGGAAACATGAAACTGAAAGATGTCGACCTTGCTCCGCTGCAGGCAGTCGCTGCGCCGGATTTCGTGGCTGCCATTCAGCAGGGCCGGATCGACGCGAACGGCAGTTTTCTGGCCGATTGGCGTGGCACCTTCAACATGCATGTCGAACCAGCGACGCTGGGTCTGCGCGATGTCGCGATTGCCCACCGCGACAGCAAGCAGGCTCAGGTCTCGTGGAACGCGCTCGATGTCGCGCTCACGCGTTTCGACCTCGCCAAAGCGGAAGCACGGCTGGGTAGTATCGCGTTGCACGGTCTGACGGTAAGTGGCCAGCGTGATCGCGACGGCAAGTTCGACGTCACGAGCCTCCTCGACAGCACGACGCGCGCGAAACAATCGAGCGCGGCTCCGGCTTGGCACTGGAGCGCAGATCGCTTCGTTCTCGACAACGGAGCGCTCAACGTGAAGGATCTTTCGGCGCAAAAGCCCGTCGAGCTGGCCGTCCATGCGATCACGGGCGAGGTCGGCGGACTTTCCGACGACCTGCGACAGCCACTGAAGCTGGTGTTGTCCGGCGCAATCGACAAGGGCGATTTCGACCTGGTCGGTCAGGTTCAGCCCGAACCACTCAAGCTCGACCTCAAGATCAAGACACGCGCGCTCGAACTCTCAGGCCTGCAACCTTACGTCACGGTGCCGCTCAACGTTACCGTCGCTCGCACACAGCTCACCAGTGATGGTCAGCTGCAGTACGCGAGTGGCGTGCCGATCAAGCTCACCTATAGTGGCCGCGCAGGTCTGGGCGTCGTGCGCGTGCTGGACAAGCTCAGCGACGACGATTT
>JANXVS010000370.1 GCA_025351555.1 Pseudomonadota bacterium
AAGATTTGAAAGGCCCACAACTGCTGCACATCATCACGACCAAGGGCAAAGGCTACGCACCGGCTGAACGCGAGCAGATTGAATACCACGCGGTCGGCCCGTTCGATCCGATCAAGGGCGTGGCGAAGAAAGCTGCGGGCAAGCAGACCTACACCGATGTGTTCGGCGATTGGCTTTGCGATATGGCCGCCGCTGATGCGCTCCTGTTCGCAATCACCCCAGCGATGCGCGAAGGTTCCGGCTTGGTGCGCTTCTCCAGAGAATTTCCACAACACTACTTCGATGTCGGCATTGCCGAACAGCATGCAGTGACGCTCGCCGCAGGTATGGCCTGCGAAGGCGGAAAGCCTGTCGTCGCGATTTATTCCACATTCCTGCAACGTGGTTACGATCAGCTGATCCATGATGTCGCGATCCAGAATCTCGACGTCACCTTCGCGATCGACCGCGGCGGCGTCGTCGGCCCGGATGGCGCCACCCACGCCGGCAGCTTCGACCTGAGCTATCTGCGCTGCATCCCGAATATGCTGGTGATGGCGCCGAGCGATGAGAACGAATGCCGACAGTTGCTGACGACGGGATTCCTGCACGAAGGCCCCGCCGCCGTGCGTTACCCGCGTGGCACCGGCCCGGGCGCGAAGATCGAATCGGAGTTGAAGTCCCTGGCCATAGGCAAGGCTGAGGTGCGGCGACGTGGCAACGGCGTCGCCATCCTCGCATTTGGTAGCCCACTCACCGCCGCACTCGACGTCGGCAACGAACTTGGCGCAACCGTCGTCAATATGCGCTTCGTCAAACCGCTGGACGAGGTGCTGGTGCTCGAACTCGCCCGCACGCATGTGGCACTGGTCACGGTCGAAGACAATGCCATTGCCGGCGGCGCCGGGAGTGCGGTTGCAGAGCTGCTCGCCGCAAAGAATATGCAGACATCGATTTTGCAACTCGGACTTCCCGACGCATTCCTCGAACATGCCAGCCGCGAGCAGTTGCTGGCTGAAGCGGGTATCGATGCAGCGGGAATACGCGAGGCAATACTCAAGCGCTGGCCGCAGTTTATGCCGAAGCCGTTTGGGGAAGTGCGGAGTGCGGTTTGATCTATGTTAGGCCCACGCATACCGATAACGAGCAAAATTGACCCTGCGGTTCGGAGCGAGCTTGTTGCGCTCCACGAGGAAATAATGTGGCTGGCAGCTCGCCCGAATGTCACGCCCAGCATGGCGCGCGCTTGGTATACGCATGTCGTCGCGGGCAGATTCAACCGCCGCATTCGTCACTTCTCTGGCAAGGTCTCGCGTGAGGCCGTCTCGAATTTAGAAGCGACGCTAAGGCTTGAGCACCATTCCCGCATACAAACTACGTTGACCGGGCTAGTTGCTGCACACTTGAAACGTAAACGTCCAAGCCCACATGAGTTCGTACGCACAGTGCTCGAGTGTGAAAATGTTCATATCGTTACGGTCGCCGAAAACTACGCTGCCATGAGCAACAATGGTGACTACCGTCGGGCCGGTATCAAGTTAATAGCGTGGCGTTCCATTCCAGAGGCGCGGCGCAAAACTCTCTGGGCCAAGATGCTTCGGGGCAAGGTGGCAAATGCAATTCAGTTCGCTCAGGGCTCCTAAAGCGCAAGTAGGAGCAATAAGCGCAGCGCATGAGTTGCAGTCGATCAAGCCGCCGCTTTAATCGGCTTGATCGCAGCCAGCTTCTCAGGCTTCTGCCGCACTTCCCACAGATCCACCGCTTCTTGCATGCGCAACCAGCTTTCTGGCGTGGTGTTGAGCAATTTTCCGAGGCGCGCCGCCATCTCGACCGAAAGCCCGCGCTTTTCCAGCAGCAATTCAGAAACGGACAGCCGACTGACGCCAAGGCGATTGGCGAATTCGATCTGGCTCATCGCCAGCGCTGGCAGCACATCCTCTCGCAGCACGGCTCCCGGGTGTGTGGGTTGGCGGTTGGAATTACGCAAGCTTTTCATCAGCGGTAGTCCTCAAGATCAACGTCGAGCGCGTCTTCCGCATCGAAGCGGAACGTCAGCCGCCAGTTTCCTGAAACCGACGCCGCATAGGCGCCTTTGCGCTGCCCCTTGAGCGGATGGAACTTGTAACCAGGCAGATTCATGTCATCGGGCTTGATTGCGGCGTCTAGACGGTCAAGCATGCGTTCCAAACGGCCAGCGAATTGCGCAGGGATTCCTCGATAGTCGCCGATCGAGAAGAATCGCTCCAACCCACGGTGCCGGAATTTGCGTATCACGCGTGTATCCTAATATATTACACAGTAATATGCATCATTACTTTGCATGGTGCCGCAATGACCCGCCACTCACCCGCTCACGCCCTTCCAGATCAAGCTCTGTAAACATTCCGACAAATCCACTTTTCTCCAGCAATACGCGCGCTGCAACGCCTTGCTCGTAACCATGCTCGAACAACAGCCATCCGCCGGGCTTTAGATGCGCGGGAGCATCACGGACGATGACACGGATCGCATCGAAGCCATCCGCGCCGGACGCCAGCGCACCGCGCGGCTCGAAGCGCAGATCGCCCTGGTGCAGGTGAGCATCCGCGTCGGCGATGTACGGCGGATTGCTGACGATCAGGTCGAACTTGGCGCTGCCGAGCGCCGCGCACCAGTCGCCTTTCGCGAATTCGACATTGCCGACACCCAAACGCTCGGCATTGCCGCGCGCAACCATCAATGCTGCGGCACTTGCGTCCGTCGCGAGCATGCGCGCACGCGGACATTCGCACGCGAGCGCCAGCGCGATCGCGCCCGAGCCGGTACCCAAATCGGCAATATCCACTTCTGTGCCTTGTGGAGTTTTTCGCAAAGCCAGTTCGACCAGCAGTTCGGTTTCCGGGCGCGGAATCAGCACAGCCGGCGTGACGGAAAGTTCGAGCGACCAGAACTCGCGATGACCAATGATGTAAGCCAGAGGTTCTCCAGCCGCGCGGCGCATCAGCAGCGAGTGGAATCGCACGGCATCCGCGGCAGCCAGCGCATCGTCTGCGTGGGCATAGAGCCACGCGCGATCGCGCCCGAGCGCGTGGCTCAGCAGCAGCTCGACCTCACGTGATGCCTCGTCGCCGCCGAGATTGCCTGCGGCGGCGGCAAGCAGGTCGCGTGCCGTGATGACGTTTGTGCTCACGCAGATCCCGAGCCCGAGTTTTCTTCAGCAGCAGGCCTGGTCGCGGCTTGCGCAACGACTTTCTTCGGCGCCTGTCGCCAGTAGCCATCCTTAGTCCACGCCGCAAAGCCATCGCGCAGCCAGCCGATCAGCGCATTCGCCAGCCACAGCGCCCAGGCCAGCATCAACACTTTGTATACCCATAGCGGCAGGCTGACCGCACTGGCCTGTGGCAACGCATCGGTGCTGCGATCGGCGAACCATTGCAGCGATTGCGCGCTGGAACCATTGCCGGTGACGTGCATATCGGGTTGGCCAAGCAGACCCTGCGGAATCGCCGAAGCGAGCGCGAACAGCGCGACGGTGGTCAGCAACGCGAGCGTGACCTGGACGAGATTGAAGCGCCAGCGCACCTGCGGTAGCTCACCGCGCCCACGCCAGTCGAACGCGAATAGCCACGCGACGACGACGAGCAACGCGCCCCAGGAAAATGTAGAGAATCCCAAGCCGAGCAGCAACCAGTCGTGGAAGCGCAGGCGGGTGCGTCGTGTGCGCGCGAGCGCGAACGCCAGCGCGATCATCACGATCAATTCGCCCCAGTACAGCACCGCCGGGCCAACCTGCGGACCGAAGGCGGCGAGCAGCCAGCGATCGGGCGGCAGTTGCAGGTCGAGCGTGGCATTCGCCGCTGGCAATCCAAGCGCAAGCGCCGGCGTGCGCACGAGCGTGCCGACCTGCGCATCATCCCGGAAGCGCACCTCATAACGATGCGTTCCCGGCACGACCGGCAGACTGAGTTTGCCATCGAGCGCGCGCAGATTGAGCACCTGTCCATCGCGATTGACGGCGATAACTTCAGCATTTTTCGGCAACGCGATTATTTGATCGCCGCCCTGACTCGCACGCAGCGTGAAGCTGAGTGTGTGAGCGGATGCACGCTGACCGGCTTCGCTGTGCAGGCTCACGGCGTCGATCGCGCGCGATGCGCCCTGCGTGGCGGCTGGTCGCGTGATGCGCAGGATGAGCGTTTCGCCGGGCAGCGGATGGAACTCGAAATTACGGAAGTCGTTCGGGTTGTCGCCGCTATCCAGACCCACGCCCTGGACGCCGCTGAATTCGACATGCCAGGTCGGGCTGACAAGCACGCGCCAAACCTCGGCACGTTCGGCCAAGGCGGGCGCGGTCAGGGTGAGTGTATCGCCCTTGTCGAGCGTGCTGTTCCAGCTCGCGCTATTGGCGCCGTCGGCAAACGCGGCCGGTACTTTGCCATTTTGTACTTTTATACCTGCCGTGGTGACATGCTCGGAGGCCAAGGTCGGCACGTCGACGGTGAAACCGCCCTGCGCCGGCGACAGGCGCTCGACCTGGGTCGTCGAGCTCCATTCCAGGCCCAGCGACAGACTGCGCGAGACGCGCACGTACGGCGGAAACTGCTGCACCCCGCTGCTTGGCGCGGTGCTGGCATTGTCGTGGGCGAGCGCAAGCGTCAGGGTTTCCGTCAGCAGATGATCATCGGACAGACCCGTAGCCTCCCAGCCGCGACCCTGGAACAGCACTCGCGCGGGTTTCAGCGGAAACGCTAGCGCGACCTTGTCGCTGTGCGCAGCGAACTCGATCTGCACCCGATGCACGCCGCGGTTCAGCGTGAGCCAGAAGCCGCCGTTCGCGTCGCGTGCGATCGCATCGTCGGCGACACCATCCACCTGTATACTTTTTAGCGTGACCGCAGCCGCATCCATCGGCAGCGGCAGCGCAACGCGCTCACCGGCGTGCGCTTCGAGCGTGACGCTGAGCGTGTCGCCATTCGCGACAATCTGTACTTCGGCAAGGCTGGCGCATTCCGGCGCACATTTGGGTGCCTCGGTCGCGCGCTGGCGCAACTGGTTCAGCAGTTCGTCGGGGGGATAGTTTTGTGCCTGCACGTTCGATGTCAGTACGAGACCACTCAGCAGCAAGGCACCGACGCCAAGCGTCGCTGCGCGCGACGGACGCACGCCCGGACTTGCGCGGAACAGGCGCCAGATCAACCACGCCAGCAAGAGCACGAGCACGATACGCAGCGGCCGCACCAGCCAAGGCGGCGCGACGAGCAAATGTACACTTTGAGACATCAGCACCGGACCGCTCCAGTTCAACAGCGCGGTGCTGCCAAGGTTCCAGCTCGGCGCGCCCGCGCCGGTCTGCACCACGGTAGTTTCGCTGTAGTGATCGATCAGGTCCGCGCGTTGAATATTCGATGCGGTGGCCATCACGGTTTCGGAGTTGCCGCTTGTCTTGTCCATCTCGGATTTTGCCCGCGGCGAGTTCACGGCACCTTGGGCCCTCTCGGCTTCCCGGACCGCTGGCGGAGGCGCAGCGGGCATCGACATCGGCGATGGCACTTCTTGTGGCACTGCCGCCTTCATTTCGTCACGCGCCATGCCGTCCCTGAACCCGCCGCCGAGTGCAGCGTACTCGAAGCCGGCCAATGCATAGCCGCTCTGCTCGAGCTGCGGATACAACGCATAGCGCACCTGACCGGCGAGGAACGGCAGCCCGACGAGCAGCAGCAAGAGCAGCGCCGCGCGGCGCAGCAGTTCCGCCGCGCGGCCGAGCTTTCCGATCGGCAAGGCGCGCACGATCAGGGCCAGCGCAAGCGCCGCAAGCAAGCTCCACAACGGTGATCCGTATTCCTGGTAACCGAGCAGCAGATACGCGACGACAATGACGGAGCCGATCCAGCCAAACAGCCGCCATGCCAGCAGAGCAACGATCGCGCAGATAAAGATATCCAGCAGAGTCCAGCCGGATATCCAGCTACCCGCTGCGCTGTCCGCGCCCGGCGCGCCGAGCAATTTGTATCCAAAGGGAAAATGCAGCGTCGTTTGGACATGATCGAACGTCTGCTGCCAGCCGGCGACCGGCATGGTCGCAGCGGACGCGATACGCTCGCCTGCGGCAAGGTTGACATTCGGCGTGCGCCACTCCACACCGCTCAACTCGGGTGTCGCACCGCGCGTGATCAGCAGCGGTTCACCGCTGCCGCCACGCCCAGAGTTTTGCGCCGCGGCCTGTTCGAGTGCGAATGGCGTGGCCACATCGAAGCGCCAGCCTTGCGCCATCGTGCCGCCGATGCGGTCGCGTGCGAACCAGCCGTCGCCGGCGAAGTCGAGCCAGGCCTCGCGCTGCAGGCTCAGACGATTGCCCTCGTCCGCCGCAAGCCCGCGCGAGCGTTCCTCGATGCTGAGCTTGGCGCCATCGCCGAGTGCGAACGCCGGCAGCGCCTGCCACTCTGCCGGCACTTCGGCCTGACGTGGATCGAGCTGCACCGCGCCGCTGGCTGCGGTCACGCGCAAGCGCGACGCCGCTTCGTAACTCCACACTTCCTGTTTTGGCCACGGTGCGGCGGGCAAGGTTGCGACGACTGTAGTCAGCGGCGCGGTCGCGCGTGCTTCCAGCGTCAACGTGTCAGTGCCGGGTTGCACTTGGATATGCAGGCGGCCATCGCCATCGAGCCGCGCCGGCCACGCGCTGTTCAATGCCAGTGGCGCGAAACCGGCGGGCAGCACCGGGCCGAGCACTTCCTCGCGCGCTTGACCTGCGATCGCGAATACGATGCGCGTACTCAGTTGCGCCGGCACGCCATCAGCGAGCTTGCGATAGACGCGTAGCTGGATATTGTCGGCCTCCGGGGCAGCGGCGCTGACCCGGCCGAGCGTGATCTGGTCGCCATCACGCTGCACCGGCGTCACCGGCTTGCCATCAACGCTCAGTGCAATCAGGCCAATGCTCGCGGGGATTTGCAGACTTTGCGGCTGCTCATGCCAGGGAATGCGTCCGGCGATTTCATAGCTGCCCGGCGTCAGCCACAGCATTGGTTGCTCGTCGTGCAGCAACACCGGCTGACGCTGCGTATTGACGCTGACCTGCTGCGGCCAGTGCTCGGCATCGCCTGGCAGCGGCACCCAAGCGGGCGCTTCGACGCGCCAGTGCATCGAGAACGTCGCGCCGTCGGCCGTGCTCGCCAGAGTCAGACGACCCGGCCAGGCGCAGATGAAATCCGTCGGTGCATTCAGCGCGCTGTTGGCCAGGAATGGGCAGCTGCGGTAGTCCATATCCTTCAGCACCCATGGCCGCCATTCATTCAGCGTGGACGGGATCGAGGATTCCGCCGCGACCGCAGTCAGGGACAGACAAAAACCAAGGCAAACCGCGAGCAATCTGAGCATGAGCTTCTCCATGCGGCGTCGCCGCGACGATATCTGCAACGCGCGGACCGTGCTTCCAGGGTTAGCTGCCGCTTCGGCAGGCAACGATACCGATGTCAGTGAACCAGCATCCGCCAGACCTGCTCGACCGAGGCCAGGATGAAGCCGGTGAGGAAACTCAGGTAGCTCCAGCGCAGGTAGCGGTATTTGTGATGCGCCAGGTAGGTGCCGAGACTGTAGATGTCGTTCGCCATCGCCGCGTAGATCGAGCCATCGGGTTTGAGCGTGTGTGCGATCTCGGCCATATAGCGCTCGCGCGGCAATTCAGCGAAATGGCCGAAGAACAGCAGATTGAAATTCGCCGGCAGCTCGACCGTGGTCAGTCGCAACGGCCGGTATTTCGGCAACACCGCGAGAATCGCCAGCAGCAGCGCGAGCAGGGTGAACAGCGTCAGTGTGATTACGCTCACTTTCAAGTCGCTCTGGTCGAGCTTGCCCATGCTCAGGGTCAATACGATCGACGACACCGTGATGATGATGTTGGCCTTGGTATCAGCCATCACGCTCAACGACACATGATGCTGCTGTGTGGTGCGCAGGATAACATC
>JANXVS010000385.1 GCA_025351555.1 Pseudomonadota bacterium
GATACCCAGGCCGATCTGCCCACGCCGACCGTGGTGCAGCGGGCGCGCTTCAGCCCGTCGCTGATCTGGATCGTGCCGCTGATCGCAGCGATTTCTGGCCTCACCCTGGTGGCGAAGTCCTATCACGCGGCCGGGCCCCGCATCATTGTCACCTTCCAGACCGCCGACGGCATCGAGCCGGACAAGACCGAGGTGCGTTACAAGGAAGTGGTGATCGGCAAGGTCCGCGCGGTCGAGCTGAGCGACGATCACACGCGCGTGCTGGTCCACATCAACCTCGACAAACGCGCCGCGGATTTTGCCGTCGAAGATTCGCGTTTTTGGGTGGTGCGTCCGCGCGTCGGCGTCGGTGGGGTATCGGGCTTGAGTACCCTGTTCTCCGGCACCTATCTCGGTGCCGATGCCGGTACCTCCAAACAGACCAAGGAACAATTCACTGGCCTGGAGACGCCGCCCGGCGTGCTGCGCGGCAACAAGGGACGCAGCTTCAGCTTGCGCAGCGACGATCTGGGTTCGCTCGACATCGGCTCGCCGGTGTACTTCCGCCGTCTGCTGGTCGGCCGTATCACTGCCTACAAACTCAACGACGATGGCAACAATGTCAGCGTGCAGTTGTTCGTCGATTCGCCGTATGACCGTTTCGTCACCGCCTCGACGCGATTCTGGAACGCCAGCGGAATCGATGTGACGCTGAATGCCTCGGGATTGAAGGTCAGCACCGAATCGTTGGCGACGGTCATTGCCGGCGGCGTCGCGTTCCAGTCGATCGATATTGTCGACAAGCAGGAGGCCGCCGAAGGCACCACCTTTGATCTGCACCCCGACGTCGCCGACGCGATGAAGCCGCCGGATGGGCCGCAGGTCGATATCCGCATGCGCTTCAACGAAACCCTGCGTGGCCTGGCCGTCGGTGCGCCGATCGACTTCCGCGGCGTCGTAATTGGCGCGGTCAAGTCGATCGAACTGGACTACGAACCGCAGACGCAGACGTTTCCTGCGAATGTTGTCGCGACGATCTATCCCAAGCGCCTGGGCCGCGTCTATGCGCACTTCACCCAGGTAGGCGACGACAAGATAGACATCGGCGCGGTATTCCAGTCGCTGATCGAGCATGGCTTCCGCGCGCAGGCGCGCCTCGGCAACTTGCTTACCCAGCAGCTCTACATCGCGCTTGCGCAGGTGCCGAAAGCCAAGCCGGTGACATTCGACCCGGCGGCGCGGCCGCTGGAGATTCCAACAGCAACCGGCAGCCTGGAAGAAATCCAGCAGCAAGTGGCCGACATTCTGGCCAAACTCGACAAGGTGCCATTTGATGAAATCGGCATCAACCTGCGCGATACGCTGCACAACACGAATGCGCTGATGCAGCGGCTCGACACAGAACTGGCGCCGCAAGCCAAACAGATGCTGGAGGCTGCGCAGCACGCCATGGATTCTGCCAACCGGGCATTATCCGAAGATTCGCCGCTCCAGCACGGCATGAGCGGGACGCTGGCAGAACTGCGCCGCGCCTCGCAATCCTTGCGCGGCCTGGCCGATTATCTGCAACGCCACCCGGAAGCGCTGCTGCGCGGCAAGTCCGCCGACCCGGTGCCGCCGGCACAAGGAGACCATTGATGCAAAGACTGCGCCTGCCGCTTCTTCCATTTGCATTTGCGCTTGCAGCCACGCTGGTCGCGTGTGGTTCGGCGCCAACGCATTTCTATACCTTGTTGCCACCAGTGGAGCCTGCCACGGCGGCGGCCGCACCTGCGGCGTTCGCGATCGCCGTCGAGCCCGTCGGCGTGCCGGCCGAAGTCGACCAGGTGCAATGGCTAGTGCGCACGGGACCCGGCCAGGTGGCCGTGCTCGACAACGAACGCTGGGCGGCACCCCTCGGCGACGAACTGCGCGCCGCGTTCGCCGATGAATTGACGCGCCAGCTCGGCGCGCGCGATGTATACAAGGCGGCAAACCCTGCCGGCGTGCCGGTATATCGCGTCCAGATGGAAGTCCGGCGTTTTGAATCCGCAGCGGGCGGTTACGCATTGATCGCGGCGGATTGGACCGTTGCACGACGCGAAGCTGGAACCGGTGGCATCATGCAATGCCACAGCCGCGTATCGCAGCCGGTTGAAGCCGGCTATGCGGCGCTTGCACTCGGACATCAGCGTGCGGTGGCGGCGATCGCCGCGAGGATCGGGCTGGCCGTACGCAGCGCGGCCGAGGGCGGCACGGCGTGTCCGCCGGCCGAGCCGATCGCGGTGCAGCCCTGAAGATGCACCGCCAGGCATGAGGCCGGCGTTAATCGCGTTACGCAGCGTGACCGAGTCGTAGTTGTCGCCGCGGAACTGCTCGCTTTAGCGGTTCGGGCTGGTTTCCGTCGTCAGGCGTGTTGTCCGCGGTGGTAGCGGTGGTGACGACAAGGGCGGCGGCGATCGAAGCAGTGAAGGCCGTGCGCGTGGACAATTCCCCAGCAACGGATGGCCGCGCGCCGCCGCTGTCCGCCTATGCCGGAAGTTGGGGGGCGTGTTGCTACGGTAGCGCTGCGCCTTCCCGCGCCTGGCGAAACAGGCGCGCATTGTTGATGGCAACGCCCAGATAATCGGCGATCACTTCCAGACTGCGCCGGTCCAGATCGTCGAAGGCGCGGTCGCTTTCGACGTTGAGTACGCCCAGCATGCGATCAGCCGAACGGATCGGCACCGCCAGTTCCGCCTGTGCCGGTGCCACGCCCGGTGGGCACACATAACGTGGGTCATTGCGGGCATCGTTGACGAGCAGGGTCGTGCGCGAGCGCAGTGCCGCACCCATGATGCCGCGATCCAGAGGCAAGCGATCCTCGTGGCGGATCTTGCGTTTGTAGTCGCCGCCGCGGATGCGCAAGATCAGAGTATCGGGATCGGCCGAGTCGATCAGCGGAATGTCCACATTGGGAAAATGCAGCACCTCGTGGATCGCATCGGCGGCGCGCTGCAGCAAGGTATCCAGTTCCAGTTCCTGATGGATGTCCCCGGCAATCCGTGCGATCAGCTCGAAGCGCAAGCTGCGGCGGCGTTCCTCTTCCTCGCGGCGCGCGTGCTCGATCGCGATCGCGGCGATGCGCGCGATCAATTCAATCAGCTCGATCTGCGCGCTGCGGAATTTGCGCGGTGGGGCGACGCTCAGTGCGAGGTAGCCGAGCAGGCGATCCTGCCAGCGAATGGGCAAGCCGAGCGATACGTGATCCCGCATCGCGTCAACCACGGGCATGGGTAGATCGCTGTAGCGCCCGTGGTAGGTCGCGCCAGTGGCGATGATGTGGCCGGCAAGACCCTCACCTCGCGCAAATGTCGACTGGAACGGCACTGCCAAGGCGTGCCGCACGGCAGCGGTATCGATCCGGTCGGTGACAGGGTCGTACAGGCCAATCGCGCCGGTATCGGCGTGCGACAGCCGGCAGGCTGCGTCCAGGATACGATCGAGCAAGACCGGCAGCGGCGGGGCTCGGGTGATCTCCGCCAGCAGTTCGGCGATCGGAATCAGTGCATTGCTTGGCGTGTGCTCGGACATGGCAGCAGCATAAGCCTACCGCAGTTCGCGCTCTATGCAACCTCTGAACAAAGTCAGAAGCAGCCCAGTCCGGGTGTGTACCGGACTTA
>JANXVS010000418.1 GCA_025351555.1 Pseudomonadota bacterium
CGCATCAACGGTGCCGACAAGATTGAATTATTGTTGAAGGGCATTGCCTTCAAAGATGGTGAACCGGTGCAAGACGATCTACCGGTTCAGCAGAAACTCGCCGCCTGAGCATCCCATGCCTCAGACCAGCCATACACCACAGTTGCCTTTATCTCAGGGGGCATTGCAACGATTGGCGCGCGACGCGCTAAGATAGTGCATCGCAACCCAGCCGAATTAGAATATGCATGCCATGGCACTTCGCCTTTTTTTGTTGATCGCCGTCTGTGTGGTCAGTGGGCCTGCGCTAGCCGGCGTCGGTGGGACGTCCGCCGGAGTCACAAGCAATATCCCCGGACAAAGTACCGACCCCTCGGCCGACGTGCAGGCGCAATCGGCAGGGTTCGTGCAGCAGAACCAGCAATTGCAGAATGGCGCAGCACCGAATGGCATTGCGATACCGGGCAGCGCGAGTGGCACAAATGCGGGACAAGCCACCACCGCAAATATGGGGGGCAATGGCGAGTCCAGGCAGAAGCCTGGAGATCCGGCTGCGGCCAACGCACAACCCGCCGCGCCGCACACGCCACCTCCACCGCCGCCCACCTACGTGTCGGTGGTCAAGCACCTCACGCCACAGACGCCCGATACCGATAGCACTGCCAAGCCAGTCGTCGTCGTTCCGGCTGTCGTCGCGCCCACCATCGCGCCAACTATCCCGCCGCCGGCGCGGGAAAAAGCCGACGCATCACCCACCGCCGTGACGCCAGTGCCCGATGCCCCGCCGCACGCAGCGATCAACCGCGCGCGCATGGATGCGGCCGATGCGAATGCACCAAAAAACACAGCGACCGACCGCGCCGCTCCTGCGCCCGTCGCCGGCGGCAGCGGCGACGCACCGGATGGGTTTGCCTTTTACGCCGGTCTTGGCGTCGCGCTGCTGTTGCTGGCCGTGGCGCTCGCCGCCTATCTGCGCGCGCAACGCGACGAGGCTGCAATCCGCTCGCCCCGCGGATAGGGATTCCTCAGGCCTGCTTGCTGCGCTTGGGCTTCAACAGCGTGCCGGTGCAGCGCGGCGCGCCACAACGGCAGGCCCAGATTTTTTTCAGCTCCGGCGTCTGCCGTTCCTCCAGCGTAATGCCGTAGTCGTAAGTGAGCTCTTCGCCTTTGCGGATCGCGCGCTTGCTCTCGATCATCACCCGATCGCGGCGCGGATCGCCCTCGGCGTTTTCGACCACCCAGGCCTGGCAGTTGGGCGCGCAACTGTGATTGATCCAGCGTGCGACATTGCCATCGACGTTGCCATCGATCAGGTATTTTTCGTTGAGCGTGAACAGGAACGTGTGCCCGCTGTCGACATCGCCGCCATAGGCGCGGTTGGCCTGCGCATGGGTCAGGCGCTTGCCGCGATACTCGATAAGGCTGACGCCGGCGGCCAGATTGCAGGCGGCAAACACGCCGTTACCGTGGATTTTCGAGCGGCGTTGAACGATGCGTCGGGACATGCGAAAAAATCAATGTGGATGAATGGGCCGCGGATTATAGCGCAGCCTTACTGTTCGCATCGCATCGGCTCTGGCACACTTGCCCAGTCAAGAACCCCAGCGAGAATCCGTCATGCGCAGATCGTTTTTCCTCTCCGCAATTTCTATACTTTGCCTCATTGCCGCCGCCGGCGCCTCCGCCCGCGGGCACGGCCATCGTGACCGCGGCGGCGATGCACCCGGTCGCTTCGATTACTACCTGATGTCACTATCGTGGTCGCCAAGCTTCTGCGAAACGCATGCGGATGAAACCGAGCAATGCGGCAGCAAGGGCTTCGGCTTCGTGCTGCACGGGCTATGGCCACAAAACCGCAACGGCGGCTGGCCGCAGCATTGCCGCACTGCCGATGAACCCGATGCGGCAACCGTCGCGCGCACTCTGGCCTTCATGCCGAGTCGGCATCTGATCGAGCATGAATGGCAGACGCATGGTTCCTGCACGGGGCTGGAACCACGCGGTTATTTTGATCTGGCCGATCGCGCGTTTGCACGGATAAAAGTCCCTGCCGTGCTCGCCGCTCCGCAATCACCGCCGCAGCTGAGCGCGGCTGCGGTGGTGCAGGCCTTTGTCCAGGCCAACCCGGGTTTGCGCGACGACATGATCAGCGTCGATTGCCACGATGGCAGCGAACTGACTGAAGTGAGGGTGTGCCTGAACAAGGATGATCTCTCGCCACAAACCTGCGTTGGGCGCATGCGCAACACCTGTCGCTATGGCAACCTGAAAATTCCGGCGTCGCGTTGAACCTGGCTCGGTTGCTGCTGCTCAACAACAGCCGTCACCGCCCTTGATCGTGTGCGCCGCGCTCGCGGCGACACCCGCGGTCAGCCCCTGCTGGCTGGCCTGGTAGTGATCGGCGACGACCTTCGCCACGCACATGCTCACACGCTTGCCGGTGGGAATGTGCAGGAACTCGTTCGGCCCGTGCGCGTTGGAATATGGCCCGAGCACGCCGGTGATGAGGAACTGCGCGCCGGGAAATTTTTCCCCGAGCATGCCCATGAACGGAATGCTACCGCCCTCGCCGTTGTAAGCCGGCGGCGGGCCGAAGAATTCGCGCGAGGCCGCTTCGATGGATTGCTCCAGCCACGGCGCCAGCGCCGGCGCGTTCCAGCCACTGGATGCTTTTTCCAGAGCGAACTCGACCTTGGCACCGTAAGGCGGCTCGCTTTCAAGCAGCTTCTTCAGCAGCTCGCCAGCAGCATTGCCATCCAGCGTCGGCGGCAATCGCAGCGAAAGTTTCACTGCGGTAAACGGACGCAACACATTGCCGGCAGAGTCCAGCGGCGGTATGCCGCCCATCCCGGTTACCGCCAGCGCCGGCCGCCAGGTGCGGTTGAGTACCAGCTCGGTCAAATCCGATTCGGTCGGACGCATGCCGTCCACAAAGGGAAATTTGGAATACACCGCAGCGCCGAGCACCTGCGCGGTGCGCCGCGCCTGCTCGAGGCGCTGTGCGGGAATCTCGACATAGAGTTCGGCCGGCTTGATCTTGCCGCTGACTTCATCTTCCAGCCGCGACAGCAATTGACGCAGGATGCGGAAGCTCGACGCGACGATGCCGGTGGCATCGCCGGAATGCACGCCTTCGTTGAGTACCTGCACGGTGAGGTTGCCGCCGGTCATGCCACGCAGCGAGGTCGTCAGCCACAACTGGTCATAGTTGCCGCAACCGGAATCCAGGCAGACTACGAGTGAAGGTTTACCAATGCGAGTCGCCAGATGATCCACGTAATACGGCAAGTCGTAACTGCCGGATTCTTCGCAGGCCTCGATCATCAGCACGCAACGCGAATGTGCTATGCCTTGCTCCTTCAGCGCGCACAACGCCGCGAGCGAGCCGAACAGCGCGTAACCATCGTCGGCGCCGCCACGGCCGTACAGCCGGTCGCCCTCGATCACCGGCTTCCACGGCCCCAGATGCGAGGACCATCCAGTCATCTCCGGTTGCTTGTCCAGATGGCCGTATAAAAGTACACAATCTTCGCCGACACCGGGTATGTCGATGAAGATCAGCGGCGTGCGGCGTTCCAGGCGAACCACGTCCACCGTCATCCCCGCAATCGGCTGCGCCTTGGCCCAGGCCACCATCAGCGCGACGGCCTGATCCATGTAACCATGCTCGGCCCACTGCGCATCGAACATCGGCGACTTGTTCGGAATCTTGATGTAGTCCACCAGTTGCGGAACGATCTGGCTGTCCCAGAGTCCGGAAATCGCGTTGCGGGTTTGGGTCGAGTCCATGCGGCACCTGGATAGTGGATCGCCAAGTATACTCGCGGCGCGAAAGTGGTGCATCCTGCTAGACTGCGCGCCCATGTATTCGTGCGATCATCCCTGATCACGACAATCAAAAAGCGGCCGTCCCTGGCCGCACTTATCAAAAAACATGATCCTGCCCCGCTACCACGTCGCCGCCTCGCTGATTCCCGGCGCCGGCAAGGGTCTGTTCCTGGACGAAACCGTGGCGGCTGGGTGCCTGATAACCGCTCCGGATGACATCCGCAAAGTATACAAGTGGGACGAGGTGCTGGCGCAGCCGAATGCGCAGGAACTGCTCGGGGCGACCGTACGCTGGTTCGAGGATCGCTACACGATCACGCCGGAATGGCCGGACGAGTGCTACATCAATCATTCGTTCGCGCCCTGCGGGTTGTGGCATCTTGGCTTCGTGTTCGCGCTGGCTGATCTGCCGGCCGGCACCGAAATCACGGTGGATTATCGTCATCTTCTGGCGCCCGGACAG
The DNA here is from genome assembly GCA_025351555.1 of Pseudomonadota bacterium. Lineage (GTDB taxonomy): Bacteria > Pseudomonadota > Gammaproteobacteria > Xanthomonadales > Rhodanobacteraceae > Rudaea. Next base: position 4,271 of record JANXVS010000418.1, read on the forward strand.
GAAGAAGACTTCCACGACGTCGCGACCGGCGACCGCATTGTCGGCTATACCTGGAACGAAAGCCTGGCGACGTCGACTGCGCAGCTGCATGCGCTGCTGAATCGAGGATCCCTGCCATGAGTCAGTTTCTGATCAAGTTGCTCGTATCTGCATTGATTATTGCCGCAGCATCGGAAGTCGCACGACGCAGCACCCTGATCGGTGCATTGATCGCCTCGCTGCCGCTGACTTCCATCCTCGCCATGATCTGGCTTTGGCAAGATGGCGCAGATTCTACGCGCATCGCGGATTTTGCCGGCGGCATACTCTGGTTGGTGCTGCCGTCGCTATTGCTGTTCATCGTTACGCCACTGATGCTGCGCAACGGGTTCAGCTTCTGGGCCAGTCTTGGCACCGGCTGCGCAGCGACCGCCGCAGGCTATGGCTTGACCTTGCTCGCGCTGCGCGTCTGGACGCCCCCGGCATGAGAGCGCGCATTCTCCGCGCGGCCGACTACCGGCGCATGCGCTGGAAAAACGGCGGCGGCTGGACTATGGAACTGGCCGTGTTTCCGGAAACTTCGCGCGCCGAGGGCGACGCGTTCGATTGGCGCATCAGCATTGCCGAGATCGAACGCGATGGTGCATTTTCCACATTTCCCCATTGCGAACGCTACATTGCGCTACTCGACGGCATCGGCATGGAACTGCGCTTCGACGCCGCGCCAAGCGTGCGCCTGGATCGCCGCCTGCAATTCTTCCGCTTCGCCGGCGAGTGGCAAACGCAGGGGCTGCTGCTATCAGGGCCCGTGCGCGACTTCAACGTGATCGTGCGGCGCGAGGCGATCCACGCGGAGGTCTGGCATCGGCCACTGGTCGGGCCGATGGTGTTTCTGGCGGAAGCCGGCACGACCTGGTTCGTGCATGTCGTCAGCGGCGAGGCGACGATCAAGAATCGCACCGACCCGCCGACACTCGAGGCCGGTGAGTCACTGTTGCTGGAAGGCGACGCCTCCGCCGACAACGTCGTGTTGACCGGTGGCGGCGAGGTACTGATCGTCAAGTTGACGCGCGCACCCGCTGCGCCCGCGCACGCATGACGTGGATGCCCAGCACCAGGGCGAGCGCGATACCGATCAGCCAGTGCAGCCATCGCGCGGTATCGCGCCAGGAGTCGTCACCCGCGTAGTACAGCAGATAGCCGGTTGCTGCCAGAATCGCCAGCATGCCGAGCAGCAGCAGCCCGCTGAGGCGGCGCCCGGGCCGCGCCAATGCGGGCCGCACATGCGCGGCCCAGAGTAGTCCGCAGAGCCAAAGCGCCGCGAAGGCGAAGACCCCGTGCAGACGCAGCCACCAGGCTTCCAGCGGATGCGGCTCGCCACCGAACTCACCTTCGACGCTCAGGAAATAGTGGAAAACCAGCCAAAGTATACCCGTCAGCCAGGCGCCGCCGAAGATCGCGTACAGCGCGCGCTTGCGCCGCGACGACAGACGCAGGCCCTGTTGATGCGGATGACGATGAGGATGGCGGGTCATGCCGCACGATCCATGATGTTCCAGCCCGATGCCGGATCGTGGACGCAGGCGCGCGCTGCAAATGCCGCAAGCGTGGTATGCGTGATCGCTGCATCGCCGGCGAGCACCACCTTGGTCAGCGCATCGGCAATCATGCACCGATCGGCAATCACGGACACTGTCTTGTTGCTGTCAACCGTTGTGCGCATCACCCCATGCAGATGCGACGCCGGCATTCGCGCATCATCATCGTGGCGTTCGCACGCACTGGTCGCAATGGCCGCATTCTTCAACTCCAGAAGAGGTTGGAGCGTGCCGGCAAGATTAACGCGCACATGCACCGATTCGGCGCGTGCACCGAAGATACGCATATCGCCACCCGCATTGACGCAGCCTTGCCTTGCGCCGCTGGCACGCAGAATGTCGAGCGCGCGATCGACCGCGTAACCTTTTGCGATGCCTCCCAGGTCGAGCCACAGCGGCCGGCGCAGACGCACACCATCGTGATCAACGAGTTCGATATCGCGCCAGCTCGCATCTGGATCAGGCGTGAATGGCGAGACCGGCCGCGGCAGATATCCCCGGGCGACCTGCTGCGCGGCGACGGTCGGATCGAAGATGCCGCCCGAAGCCGCCGCAATCTGCAACGCGCAC
>JANXVS010000428.1 GCA_025351555.1 Pseudomonadota bacterium
GGATCGCCACGCACAAGTACATGCGCACTTCCGCCGGCAGCGTCCAGATCGATCCATTGACCGTATCCGGATGCGGATTGTGCGTGAACACGCCGGGCAAGTTCCAGACAAGATCGGTGCCGAACTGCATATTGACGATGACGTAACCACGGGTTGCGGGAGAAGTCCAGTAGTCCCACAGTGGCAAGTCGGTATAGACAGCGCCGAGTACGAACGCGCTGAGGAACATGCAGGCCGCGTACGCAGGCAGTACACGCAAGGCACGCGACTTGAGGAAGGTCTCGAGGTTGGCGCGATGCAGATAGCTGCCTGTGACCAGGAAGCCGCTGATGACGAAAAACATGTCGACGGCAAGCGATCCGCTATAGATACCGTTGCCGAGGTTCGCGCGTGCAATAAAATCGGCGGCGCCGGGGATGCCGGACATCGCATAGCTGTGACCAAAGATCACCATGGCCGCGGCGACAAAGCGCAGCAGCAGGAAATTGTCGATCCCGCTGTCGAAGGCTTCGGCCAGCGTACGCCAACGCCGCCGCGGCTTGGCGATGACGGCTGGCGTCAGCTCGACGTCCATGGCGAGGGGAGCATTCATCGTTGCCATCTCGCCAACACCCGCCGCGCAAAATAATGCAGTCGACCCATCCGGCCGCCATGCAGCGCTGCCTGCGCTTGTTCGAGATGCTTGGTCAGCGCAGTGTTTTCCCGGTATAGCCGTCGATTGTGCTGGTCCCGACGCGCGAGCAGGGTGCGCAATTCGTCGATGTCAGCGGCGCTCAGGGTCATGCCTGGCTGGAAGCGCTGCGGCAGAGGGCGATCGACATAGATGGTTGAATGGGTGTCGGCCAGTTCATCCTGCGGACGGTCGGTTGTATAAAAATATAAAGCAATGGATTTGCGCGAAAGCGAGGTTTTATCCACGGGCAGGGCGATGCGGGAAAAGCCGTGCCAGCTCCATTCCGTGGTCTCGAAAATCACCGCGCGGTTGTACAGCGGCGTAATCGTGGTAATGCGGTCATCGGCGGCGCGCGGGTCCGTATGCAGCTCCAGCGAGCCACCCCAGGCGGCATCCCATGCGTGATTCAGATACACGATCAAGTTCAGGCGCCGGTGCCAGCGCTCGACCGGATGGCGGTTGAAGTCGACGTGAGAATCCAGATCCTGTCCGACGCGGTTCTCGTGAGTGCCGCCGCCGAAATACCAAGGATCGTAGAGCAGGTTCGGAATGCCGGTGAGGCGACCGACGAGATCAAGAAATTGCCGCGTCTGGATCAGATCGTCCAGCGCGGTATAAGCCGGACCCAGCTCACGGATTTTTTCGACCGTGGATTTTGCGCCAAGTTCGCCGGCCTCGTTGCGCGCGTTGCCGCGCTCGAACGGCGGAAATTCGCTGAGCAGTCGCGCGCAATAATCCGGCGCCAGGAAATCGTCGATGATGACGTGGCGGAATGGATCGCGGTGTCGGAACTGCGTGGTTAGTTCGTCGGCCCTCGCGGTGACGTGGGGATCGATCATGAGGCACGTCATTTTGCAGCCAGCGCGGCGTCGAGCGATTGTGTCAGGGCGGGTGCGGCAGCGCGCAGCTTCGCATCTTCGGTAATCAAGCGCTTGCCGAGGGCATCGGCGACGGCGAGGAAATGCGCGTCGTAACCGCTGACCTTGTAGCGCATTGCGTAGTCCAGCACCGCCTTGCCCGGAACGCGGTGCAGGTGCGGAGTCAGCAGCGTTTCCGCTTCGTCCAGATGCCGATGCGCAGCCTCCGTCGCAAGCAAGTTCGCACGCATATATGTTGTGAACACGTTGACGAGCTCGATCAATGCGTACGGTTCCGTACACCACTCGCCGTCATGTTTGAGCAGCGTTGCGGCGTCCCGTGCGCGCGGACCGTTGATAAACAGAGGGACGAGGATATTCGTGTCGACGACGATCATGCGACCGTGATGTCGTCATCGCGGCCAAAGGCGATCGCGGCTTCGATGTCGTCAATGTCGGGCTTGAATCCGCCGCGCAGTTGTGTGGGACGCGGCACGAAAGGAGCCGGCTTCTTCGCCAGTGTGTTGCGCATGCCGCGCTCAAGCAGCTCCGCAATCGTGTCTTTGAGCTTCTTGTGCTCGTGGACGGCGCGGATCTTGACGCGCTGCATAAGGTCGTCAGGCAGTTCGAGTGTCGTTTTCATACCCCCATAATCCCATAAAACTGGTTTTATGTCGAGCGCATGCGCTCAATCACGCGCTCGATCCCGGCACGCGTTTGCGCGCGCAGCAGTGACGCCCCAAGTTTGCGCAATCGCCCCTGATCGCAGGTGGCGATCGCCTGCCGCACTTCCAGCAGTGAACTAGGATGCATGCTGAATTCGGTCAGGCCGAGTGCGAGCAGCAGCGCGGTGTAACGGGTATCGCCGGCCATCTCGCCGCACAGCGTCACCGCTTTGCCGGCACGCGCGCTGACGGCGATGATCTGCGCCAGCAGCTTGAGCACGGCCGGGTGCAAGGGATCGTACAGTGTACCCAGGGCATCATTGTTGCGATCGGCGGCGAGGGTGTACTGGGTCAGGTCATTGGTGCCGATCGCGATGAAGTCCAGGTACCGGATCAGGCCCGGCAACGCGATCGCGGCGGCCGGCACTTCGATCATTGCGCCCAACTCGAAATGCTCGGCGATCTCGTAACCGCCGGTGTGCAGGTCGCGCGCGCATTGTTCGGTCAGCGCGCGTACGGCGGCGACTTCCTCGTTCGTCGTCACCATCGGTACCAGGATACGTACCGGCCCGAAACTCGACGCACGCAGGATCGCGCGCAGCTGAGTGGCGAACAGGGCCGGCCGCCGCATCGACAAGCGCACTCCGCGCACGCCGAGCGCGGGATTGGGTTCCTGCGCCAGCGCCAGGCCTGTGCCATCGGCCTTGTCGGCGCCCAGATCGAGCGTGCGGATCGTCACCGGCGCGCCGCCCATTGCCAGCACCAGATCGCGGTAGACGATGAATTGTTCTTCCTCGTCTGGCAATTCGCGCCGTTGCAGGAACAGGAACTCGGTGCGATACAGGCCGACGCCAGCGGCACCGTAGGCGCGCGCCTGGGCGACGTCGACGAGCATTTCTGCATTTGCATACAAGTGGATTTCTATACCGTCGGCAGTGACCGTGCGTTCGTGCTTGAGCCGCGACAGCGCCTCGGTGCTGCGCGCCAGTTCGCGTTGATACTGACGGTAGCGCGCCAGATCCTGCGCCGTGGGATGCACCACGATCTCGCCGCGCGTGCCGTCGAGCAGCAGCAGATCCTCGTCGGTGATGCATTGCAGCGCCTCATGCGCGCCGACGATCATCGGCAGGCGCATGCTGCGTGCGAGGATTGCGCTGTGCGAAAGCGGGCTGCCGCTGGTGGTGATGACGCCGAGCACGCCGTGTTCGGTCAGGTGCGCCAGTTCCGCCGGCGCGATGGCATCGCTGACCAGGATGGTGCCGACGCGTGAGGCAATCTGGCGCTCGGCCGGCGTCGTGTCGCGCGCCAGTGCGGCTTGCACACGACCGATGACGTGATCGACATCCTCGCGTCGGCTGCGCAGGTAGGGATCGTCGATCGCCTCGAATACCGCCACCAGGCGATCGCGCTGCGCCTTCAACGCGGCGCCGGCGCGGTAGCGACCTGTGCGGATCAAAGTATACAGACCTGAGGTCAACTCGGGGTCTTGCAGGATCATGCTGTGGGCGTCGATAAATTCGCCCACCTCACGTGCCAGCGCGCCGTGCAATTTCTCGCGCAACAGGCGCAGTTCCTCGCTTGCGTGCGCCAGCGCTTCGCGCAAGCGCACGACTTCGGCTTCGACCTCGCCTTCGGCCAGCGGGCGCATGTCGATGCTGAACTGGCTCGGCTGCACCAGACGCGCACGGCCCAGGGTCATGCCGCGTGCGGCGGCAGTGCCGGCGATGACGAGGCGACCGCTCATGCGCCCTCGTCGAACTTGCGATTGAACAGATCGGCCATCGCCTCCAGCGCCGCGGCTTCATCGGCGCCATCGGTGCGCAGGGTGATCTGACTGCCGATGCCGGCGGCCAACATCATTACGCCCATGATGCTCTTGGCGTTGATTTCGCGGCCGCGGTGGATGAGGAACGCGTCCGCCTGAAACCCCTGCAGTAACTGCACGAGTTTTGCCGACGCGCGCGCATGCAGACCAAGCTTGTTGCTGATGGTGACGTCGCGTTCAAGCATGGTCGATACGCACTCCCGCGCGCGCGCCGTCCGCCGCGGTCTGCGCTAGTTCGGCGAGATTCTGTTCGGAATAATTGAGCACGCGCAGCAGCATGGGCAGACTCAGGCCGGATACGCGCCGGATCTTCACGCCGAGCGGCTGAATCTTGTCGATCACGTTGCTTGGCGTCGCGCCGAAGACGTCGGTGAGCACGAGCACGCCATCGCCGGAATCGAGCTTGCGCACACGCGCCGCGGCGCTGGTCATGGCGAAATCCGTATCGCTGCCAGGTGGGATCGAAAACGCATCGACCTTGAGCGAGATGCGCCCGAGCAGATGCCGCGCGGTTTCGATCAGCGCATCGCCCATCGCCTCGTGCGTGAGCAAAAGTACACCGACACTCATTCAAGCTCCCGGTGAAACGTCAATACTTGCTCGCGCGTGGCGCGGAAGTGCTCGGCCAAGCGCTCGCACAGATAGACCGAACGATGGCGGCCGCCGGTGCAGCCGATGCAGATGGTCACATACGAGCGATTTTCCGCTTCGAAGCGCGGCAGCCAGGTATCGAGGAAATCGCGCAGCTGGGCCAGGTATTGTGCGACTTCAGGTTTGTCTTCCAGCCATTTGCGCACGGCCGCATCGCGGCCGGACAGCGGGCGCAATTGCGCATCCCAGTGCGGATTTGGCAGGCAACGCGCATCGAACACGAAGTCGGCATCGGCCGGCACGCCGCGCTTGTAGGCGAACGACTCGAACATCAGCGACAATGGTCCATCGGCCATGCCCAGCTCGGTCGCGATCAGGCGCCGCAGCTGATGCACATTCAGATCGCTGGTGTCGATCACGCGTTCGGCGATCGACGACAGCGGCCGCATCAGCTTGCGCTCGCGCGCGATCGCATCGTTCAGCGACAAGCCTTCGCCTGTCAGCGGATGACGCCGGCGCGTGTCGGAGTAGCGCTTGAACAAGACATCATCGCGCGCGTCCAGAAAGATCAGCTGATGCTCGATGCCCTGACTGCCGAGCCCGGCCAGAACCTGCGGCAGCTTGTTCAAATCCTCGGCGCGATTGCGCACGTCGATGCCGACGGCCAAGCGCTGATGCCGGCCCGGTTGCGCCTGCGCGACGG
>JANXVS010000450.1 GCA_025351555.1 Pseudomonadota bacterium
ACGCAGGCGCACGCCGAACGCGGCAAGGATTTCGTTGTTTGTGGTAAATTCAAGTGCCATATTTATGCTAATTATAGCACATCAGGCGCTATTACTGCTATTTATTTATTCATTATAGAATGATTTCGACAATCAGTCTGGAGCATTTGCAAGTGATCATCACGTTGCCTCGGCGGCTGGTAGTGTCTCAGCTGTGTTGGCGCTTGTTGAAAACTGACCAGCCGTGCTCGTTGAAAATTGACCAGGGAAGGAAGCCGAGGGAAACGTCCCTCGGCTGTGGATAAATATACCTGATTGCGTTTCAGAACGGATCGGGTTCCTCGATACTTTCGGCGTGGGTGGGAAGCGACTTCTTCGATTGCTCTCTGGATTTGATTCGCGCCTTGGCGGTGGTGGTGCTGTGTCGGAATCGCCAGGACTCGTTGCCGGTTTCCGCGATGTGGCAGTGATGGGTTAACCGATCCAGTAATGCAGTGGTGAGTTTGGCATCGCCGAAGACTGCCGCCCACTCGGAGAATGTCAGGTTGGTCGTGATGATCACGCTGGTGTGTTCGTACAGCTTGGATAGCAAGTGGAATAGCAACGCGCCGCCGGCTTGCGAGAAGGGCAGATAGCCCAGCTCATCGAGAATGATCAGGTCCATGCGCATCAGGCTATAGGCCAATCGGCCTTGCTTGCCGGCAGCCTTCTCCAGCTCCAGCGTATTGACCAACTCGATGGTGGAGAAGAAGCGCACGCGTTTGAAGTGCTGGGTGATGGCGATGACGCCCAGTGCGGTGGCTAAATGGGTTTTGCCAGTGCCGGTGCCGCCGATCATGACGACGTTGTGCGCGGCCTCGGTAAAATCCAGGGTCGCCAACTGATCGATCAGTGCTTTATCAACCTTGGCCGAAGTGAAGTCGAAGCCGGCCAGATCGCGATGGATCGGGAAGCGTGCGGCGTGCATCTGATGGCGGATGGAGCGCATTGCCCGATCCGTGTGCTCGGCGTCGATCAGATGCTCGATCAGCCAGTGCGAGGAATCCAGCTTGAGTCCGCCGCCGTTCTGGATCAGTTCGGCGTAGGCTTGTGCCATGCCGTGGAGCTTGAGTCGCTTGAGTTCGGCAAGGATGTCCGGCTTAGACATGGCTCACCTGCTGGTCGTGCAGTCGATCGTAGCGATCGGGATCGGCAGCCGGTTCCTCGGTCAGCTGCAGTGTCGTCTGGACCGAGCCTATGACCGGCGCCTGGCGCAATCGCGCGAGCACATTGAGCACATGATCGGCGCTGATGGCGCCAGACTCGATAACCAGTTCGACGGCGACCAGCACCGCATCCAGACCAAACATGGGGACAGCGGCGAGCACCTTGGCCATGACGCGATCGCCGCCGGCATGGCGCAACAACGCACGCTTGAGCGTGACTAGCGGCGCGGGCATGTCGGCAAACGGCGCGCCATTACGCAACGCACCGGGCTTGCGTTCGAGTAACGGGATGTAATGGCGCCAATCGTAGAGGATCTGATCGCGATCGGGCGAACGCGCATGCTCGGCGACCATGTGCTGGTCGGCACACACGACAATCCGTTCGGGATACAGGCGCACACTGACGCGGTGACCGGCCAGTTCGCAGGGCACCGAGTAGCGGTTGCGCTTGGCCGTGATCAAACAGGTGCTCGAGACGCGCGCCTGGATCTCAACGTAACCATCGAACCGGCTTGGCATCGGCATCAGATGCGACTGCTCGTGCTCGTGCGCTTTGGCAATCGTCATGCCGGGAAAGTCCGGATGCTTGGAGGTTTGCCATGCCGCCTTGCAGCGGTCAGCGAGCCACGCGTTGAGCTCGGCGAAGCAAGTGAAGCGCTCGGCCAGCGCGTCTTGCCAGATGCCACGCCGATTGTCTTGCACATCCTTCTCGACGCGCCCCTTCTCCCAGCCGGCGGCGACATTGCAGAAGTCTGCGTCGATCAGATAGTGCGAACACATCGCTGCGAAGCGCCCGTTGACCAGGCGCTGCTTGCCTTTGCCGACCTTGTCCACGGCCGTCTTCATGTTGTCGTAGATGCCGCGACGTGCCACGCCGCCGAGTCCGGCCAGCGACTGCGTATGAGCATCGAACAACATCTCGTGGCCTTGGCTTGGATAGGCCACGAGCCAGAAGGCCCGACTGGCGCAGAGCTTCATGTGCGCCAGTTGCACGCGACGGTAAACGCCGCCGATCACGATGCCTTCCTCGCTCCAGTCGAACTGGAACGCTTCGCCCCACTCGAAGTGCAAAGGCACGTAGGCCGACCGTACCGTCACCGCACCGTTCTGCGCCTGCCAGCGACGCAGGGTGGCGGTGAGTTGCGAATAGCTGCCGGTATAGCCCTTGGCCACCAGTTCGCGACATAGAAACAACCGCGTGCGCCGCTCCCGCTTGGGGCGGTGGGCATCAGTCTGGAGCGCTTGGCGCAGTTCTGCGGCATACGGACCGAGCTTCGTTACACTCGGCAGGCGCACATACTTGAGCTCGGAACGTTCCGGCTCCTTCAACCACTTCTTGATCGTATTGCGTGAAAGACTCGTCTTGCGTGCGATCTCGCTGATCGGGGTCTTCTCGCGGAAATGCATCCGGCGTACTTTGGCGTACATGCTCATGGTGATCACCTCGTTTCCCTGCTGGTTAAAACATCAGCAGGTTAGGTTGAACACCCTGGTAATTTTGAGCGAGAATTACCCCGGCTACATGGTCAATTTTGGGCGCGCGCCAACACCGTCTCTGAATATTTTGGTCAGCGCGACCGGGCCGGGTTAAAATGCCGGACCGTCGTGCGGCCGTAACCTGCGGCAGCCGTATCCTCAAGGCAAGTCCCAAGCAATGAAAACTCTTTTGGTTACCGGTGGCGCCGGCTTTATCGGCGGTAATTTTGTGCTCGGCTTGGCTCGCGCGGGCGGCTATCGCGTTATCAATCTCGACAAGCTCACTTATGCCGGAAACCTCGATACGCTGGCGACCCTACGCGGCGACGCCGATCACATCTTTGTGCACGGCGATATCGGCGATCGAGCCTTGGTGGCGAGCTTGCTTGCCGAGCATCGACCGACGGCGATCGTGAATTTTGCTGCCGAATCACACGTCGACCGTTCCATCGACGGCCCGGCCGAGTTCGTCCAGACCAATGTCGTCGGCACCCTGGCCCTGCTCGAATGCGCGCTCGCGTACTGGCGTGCATCGCCGCTGGAGCAGCAGGATGCATTCCGCTTTCTGCATGTGTCCACCGACGAAGTCTACGGGTCGCTCGGGCCGCTTGGGCGCTTCACCGAGGAATCACCGTATCAGCCGAACTCGCCATATTCGGCCTCAAAGGCGGCGTCGGATCATCTGGTGCGCGCGTTCCATCACACCTATGGCTTGCCCACGCTGACCACGAACTGCTCGAACAATTACGGGCCGTACCAGTTTCCGGAAAAGCTCATTCCGCTGGTGATCAACAAGGCGCTGACGGGCGAGAAACTGCCGGTCTACGGCGACGGCCGCAATATCCGCGACTGGCTCTACGTCGGTGATCACTGCAGCGCCATCCAGCGCGTGCTGGAAATCGGCCGCACCGGCGAAGTATACAATGTCGGTGGCGATGCCGAGCGCGAAAACATCCATGTGGTCAAGACGATCTGCAAGCTGCTTGATGAACGCCGGCCGTTGGCCGATGGGGCCAAGCGCGAGTCGCAGATCAGCTATGTCAAGGATCGTCCAGGTCACGATCGCCGCTATGCGATCGATGCGGGCAAGATCAAGTCGCAACTCGGTTGGCGCCAGAGCGAAAGTTTCGAATCCGGCATCGCCAAGACGGTGGATTGGTATCTGGATAACCACGACTGGTGCCAGCGCGTGCTGGATGGAAGTTATCGCGGCGAGCGCCTGGGCGTTAGCTGATCTGCAAGGAATCCACAATGCAGCAAATTGAAAAAGGTATCATCCTCGCCGGCGGCTCGGGCACGCGGCTGTATCCTTTGACCCATGTCATCAGCAAGCAGCTCTTGCCGGTGTACGACAAGCCGATGATCTACTATCCGCTGTCGACGCTGATGTTGGCCGGCATTCGTGATGTCTTGGTGATCTCCACGCCGCACGACACCCCCCGCTTTGCAGAGCTCCTCG
>JANXVS010000461.1 GCA_025351555.1 Pseudomonadota bacterium
AAAACCAATACCGATGCGGGTTTCAGCAAGATTCTCGATCGCGAACGTCCTGCGTCGACGATGCTAGCCACAATGGCTCAACCGCGCCGTTTCTCCCGCCTTCTGGGCTGAGGATTAGCGCTAATCAGGAAAGACGATGGACACGCGCGGCACATGAGGCGCGCAAAGGCAACAGCGCCCTCAGGCGAACTTCTGCGCGCGCGCATGCGCACGGCCATGATCAGACGCGCAGCCGCATTTTGCCTGCTGTCGGCGGCTCCGGTGTATGCGCAGACCGTGTACCCGGAGTTGCCGAACGAGGATGCTTCGCCGCAAGCCACCGAGTTCGCCGCGGGGCACGGCTCGATCTCGGTGGATTATCAGCATTTGTTCTCGAACGGCGACTGGTGGGATACCGGCCCCAAGCGGCCGATGGGCTCGGTCATTGCCAACAGCCTGAAGTTCGACGTCAATTATTTCTTTGCCGACCGCTGGGATGTGAGTGTGGGCATTCCCTTCATCTCGGCGAAGTATTCAGGCGCATTCCCGCACCCGGTGGTGACGCTGCAGGTGCCGCATCCGCACACGGTGTTCGTCGATGATGGTTCGTATCACGGCACCTGGGCAGACTGGAGCACGGGCTTGAGTTATCACGCGAACTTCGGCTCGTATTACCTCACGCCGTCGGTGACCGCGTATGTGCCGAGCCACGATTACACGTTCTACGGCGCGGCAACCGTCGGCAACGATCTGAACAAGCTCGGCTTCGGCATCGAGCTTGCGCATCAGTTCGACTTTTCCAACATCTTCTACCGCGCACGCTACCAATACGTGCTCGTCGAAAAAACGCTTGGCATCGATGTGGATTATTACACTTTTGGACTCGATGTCGGCTATTTCCTGACGCCGCGCGTGGCACTGCGTGCGTTCGGCGATGGCAAACTCGGCAACGGCCGCACCGACACCCAGATCAGCGCGCATTGTCCACCTTGCGCCGATGAGTTCTGGTATCTGCACGACAAATACCGCCTGGAAGATCACTTCAATGTCGGTGCCGGCGTGGACTACCAAATCGGCGACCGCCTCAGCCTCTCGGCGTCGGCACTGCGCATGGTCTGGGGCAAAAGCAATCTGAACCTGAAATACGGGCTGGATTTCAAGCTCACGCGAAGTTTCTGATCACCCTATTGAGCCGGCGCGACTCAACTACTCATCTGCAACTGCGCTGCTATACTTCGCGGCCTGTCTCAAGATATGCGGAGCCGCTCATGCTCAACGACATCAAAACAGACGCCCAGCAGCGCATGACCAAGAGCGTGGATGCGCTCAGGCACGAGTTGCAGCGGCTGCGTACCGGTCGTGCCAATACGGCGCTGGTCGAGCATCTGAAGGTGAACTACTACGGCACCGATGTGCCCATCACTCAGGTCGCGAACATCGTCGTGTCCGATGCGCGTTCGCTGACGATCACGCCGTGGGAAAAGAACATGGTGCAGGCGGTTGAGAAGTCGATACTCGCCTCCGATCTGGGCCTGAATCCGACCACGGCCGGCACCGTCATCCGCATCAATCTGCCGCAGCTGACCGAGGAGCGCCGCAAAGAATTGTCCAAGCACGTGGCGCACGCAGGCGAAGAAGCGAAGATTGCGGTGCGCAATATCCGCCGCGATGCAATGCACCACGTCAAGGAACTGCTCAAGGACAAGCAGATCACCGAGGATGAAGAACGCAAGGCCGAGGACGAGGTGCAAAAGCTCACCGATAAATTCGTCAAGGATGTCGACGGCGTCGTAAAGGCCAAGGAAGACGAATTGATGGCGCTGTAAGCGGCGACGTGCTGCCTGCCTGCACTAGGGGCATCTGCTATACTCGTATAGCAACCGATCTGCACCGAGGTAACGCCATGCTCGCCATTCGCCTGCCCGAAACCGTCGAAAAACGCCTCGCCAAGCTGGCCAAGGCCACCGGCCGCACCAAGACGTTTTACGCCCGCGAGGCGATTCTCGAACACATCCAGGATCTGGAAGATTTCTATCTGGCCGAACGCGAAGTGCAGGCGATCCGCAGCGGTCGCGGAAAAACTGTTTCACTGGCCGAGGCGATGAAGCGTTATGGCGTGGAAGATTGAACTGTCGCCGCACGCCATCAAGAATCTGGATCGGCTCGACTCGCAAGTCGTGCATCGCGTTTTGCGATTTCTGCAGGAGCGTGTCGCGCCACTGGACAACCCACGCTCGATCGGCGAAGTGCTGAAGGGAACCAAACTCGGCGACTTCTGGAAATACCGGGTCGGCGATTACCGCGTCATCGCGCATATCGACGATAGCGCAATCCGCATCCTCATCGTTCGCATTGGCAATCGCCGCGATGTCTATCGCTAGGACCACGCCGCCCGAAGCATCGTCGAAAAATGTGGAACTTTCCACATTGCGGCAACCCCGCCATATTGCCATCGTCATGGATGGCAACGGGCGCTGGGCGAAACAGCGCCATCGTCCGCGCAGCTTCGGCCATCGTGCCGGGCAGAAGGCGGTGCGCAGCACGATTGAGTCCTGCGTCAAGCGCGGCATCGACGTGCTGACGCTGTTCGCGTTTTCCAGTGAAAACTGGCAGCGGCCAAAAGCCGAAGTCGGCGCACTGATGGAGTTGTTCCTGAAAGCGCTCGACCGCGAAGTCGATGAACTGCACGGCTATGGCGTGCGCATCCGCTTCATCGGCGAACTTTCCGCCTTCGCGCCGGCGCTGCACGAACGCATGCAGCGCGCGATGGACAAGACCCAGGCCAATGGCAAACTCGCGCTCAATATCGCTCTGAACTACGGTGGCCGCTGGGATATCGCCAATGCTGCAAAAGAGGTGACGCTGGCGATACAGCGTGGCGAACTCAGCGCCGAGGCAATCGACGAACGCAGCATCGCGCCGTTCTTTTGCCTGGCTGACCTACCTCCAGTCGATCTGTTCATCCGCACCGGTGGCGAACGCCGCATCAGCAATTTCCTGTTGTGGCAACTGGCCTATAGCGAGCTACACTTCAGCGACGTACTCTGGCCGGACTACGACGAGGCTTGCCTTGCGCGCGCACTCGAGGATTTCGCGCAGCGTGAGCGAAGGTTTGGAAAAATTTGAAAAGTGCGGTCAAGGACGACCGCTTTTTGATCCTCGCGATCAAGGACGATCGCAAAAGTAAAGGAACCAAGTGAAGCAACGCATTATCACCGCCCTCCTGATCACGCCGCTGGCGGTCGCCATGATCCTGCTGCTGCCAAGCACGATCTTCGGCGTCGTCATTGCCGGCTTGTGCCTGCTGGCGACATGGGAATGGACGCGCATGGCCGGCCTGCGCTCGCGCCCGTTGCGCGCGGTTCTGCTTGCGCTGTGCGCCGTGGCGCTGCTGTTTCTTTGGTGCTACGCCGATATGGCAGCGGGATGGATCACGATTGTCGCTGGCTGTCTATGGTGGTTCATCGCGTTCGCTTGGCTCAAACATTTTTCCTTCGGCGCCGCGCCGACGCGTGAAAACATCACGATCAAATTGCTTGCCGGCGCGCTCGCGATCCTGCCGGCGTGGACAGCGATGATGCAACTGCATCGCGGCCAGGATGCGCCGCATGCCTGGCATACCTGGGCGCTGTACGCCCTGGTGCTGGTCTGGTCAGCCGATTCGTTCGCGTATCTGGCCGGCCGCCAATGGGGCAACGTGAAGCTCGCGCCGAACATCAGTCCCGGCAAGACCATTGCCGGCGTCTACGGCGCCCTGGCCGGATTGAGCGTGATCGCATTGATGGGCGGCTGGCTGCTCGGCGTGCGCGGAGCGAGTCTGCTAGGTCTGCTCGTCCTGGCCCTGATCGTCGTCCTGTTTTCCGTCGTCGGCGACTTGTTTGAAAGTCTGATCAAGCGCCACAGCAATGTGAAGGATTCCGGCACCCTGTTTCCAGGCCACGGCGGCGCGTTCGACCGCCTGGATGGCGTGTTCGCGGCGCTGCCGTTTTTCGCCCTCGGCAAATTCCTGTTGGGGCTATGAAACAGGTTGCGATTCTCGGCGCCACCGGCTCGATCGGCGCCAGCGCGCTCGACGTCATCGCGCGCCACCCGCAGCGTTTTCACGCCAGCGTGCTCGCAGCACATCGCAGCGTCGATGAGCTGGTAGCACTGTGTGTGCGCTTCAAGCCCGAGCTCGCGATCATTGCCGATTCCGTGTTCGAGACCGCGCTGCGCGAAAAAATCGGCAGCGCCGGACTTGCGACTCGCGTGGCGTCCGGTAGCGAAGCACTGACCGAAGCGGTATCGGGCGACCTGTGCGACAGCGTGATCGCCGCCATCGTCGGCGCGGCAGGGCTGGAATCGACGCTGGCCGCCGCGCGTGCCGGCAAACGCCTTTTGCTGGCGAACAAGGAAGCCGTGGTCATTGCCGGGCCGTTGCTGCTGGATGCACTACGGACCGGCGGTGGAACCATCATCCCGGTGGATTCCGAGCACAATGCGATTTTCCAGTGCTTACCGTATCGACGTTCCGATCTCGCCGGGGCCGGTGTGCACCGCATCCTGCTGACGGCATCCGGCGGCCCGTTCCGCGGCAAGCGTCGCGATGAGCTTGGCGCAATCACGCCGGACCAAGCCTGTGCTCATCCGAACTGGAGCATGGGCCGCAAGATCTCGGTCGATTCGGCCACGCTGATGAACAAGGGCCTGGAAGTGATCGAGGCACACTGGCTGTTCGGTGCAGCGCCCGAGCAGATCGAAGTCATCGTGCATCCGCAAAGCATCGTGCATTCGCTGGTCGAATACGCCGACGGCTCGGTATTGGCACAACTGGGCAATCCGGATATGCGCACCGCGCTCGCGCATGCGTTGGCGTGGCCAGAGCGGATCGAGGCAGGCGTAGCGCCATTGGATCTGCTCAAGATTGGGCAATTGAACTTCGAGGCGCCGGATCGGGCGACGTTTCGCTGCCTTGATCTCGCCTACGCCGCACTGGCCGCTGGCGGTACCGCGCCGGCAATCCTGAATGCCGCGAACGAAGTGGCTGTGGCCGCGTTTCTCGACGGCGCGCTGCCCTTCCTGGCGATTCCCGAACTGATCGAGGCAACGCTGGCGGCCGTTCCCGTCGCGCCTGCCGGTGATCTTGATGTCGTGGTTTACGCCGATTTAACCGCACGACAGGCGGCACAACGTATCATGCGTCGCGACTTCTGCTGATTATGTCGGCCGTCATTCGCAGGTTCCGTGGTCGACGGAACCCGCCAATGACGGTTTTCAATACGCTTCCCGGTACAATTGACCCCATGCAAGAAATTCTCGGTTCCATCTGGTGGCTACTGGTCACCCTCGGCCTGCTGGTCACCTTCCACGAGTTCGGCCATTACTGGGTCGCGCGTCGCTGTGGAGTTAAGGTCCTGCGTTTCTCGGTGGGCTTCGGCAAGCCGATCTGGTCGCGTACGGCCCGTGATGGCGTTGAATACGCAATCGGCGCGATTCCGCTGGGCGGCTATGTGAAATTCCTCGACGCGCGCGAGGCGGACAATCCCGAGCTCGTCGCACACCAAGCCGGCGAATACAGCTCCGCGCCCGTATGGCAGCGCATGGCAATCGCCGTCGCCGGCCCGGTGTTCAATATCCTGTTCACCGTGGCCGCGTTCTGGGCGATGTTCGTCGTCGGCCGGCCGGATTTCCAGCCAGTCATCGACGCACCGCAAGGTCTGGCAGCAGATGCCGGCCTGCACGCGGGCGACCGCATCGATGCGGTGGATGGCGAGCGCGCGGATTCCTGGAGCAGTGCGATGCTCGCGATCGCGCA
>JANXVS010000533.1 GCA_025351555.1 Pseudomonadota bacterium
GCCTGGTATGCCGGCCGGGGCGATCACGGGCATGGACAAGGCTGCAGACGCCATCCGCAGCAAGGCCGACAAGCGTTTGGCGTATCTGGATGCGAAAGCCAAGGGCCAAGCACCGCCGCTCTTGGGCGAAGTCGATGACGCCGGTGGAATCTCCCTCGGAGCGAGCAAGTGGGACCCGGTCGCCAATCCCGTGCGCATCGGCTGGCTGCCGGATGCGGCGAATGCCAAGCTCACTCAATTGGGCATGCGCGCGCGCGACAACCTGAAACGCATCCGCACCGATCCGAAGCCGTTCGTGATCGGCATCTTCAGCGTGCTGCCGCAGGTGCTGTTCGTGCTGATGCCGCTGTTCGCGTTGCTGCTGAAGATTTTCTATATCTTCAAGCGCCGTCTTTACATGGAACATATGATCGTGGCGCTGCACAGCCACAGTTTCATTTTCCTGTCGCTGCTGCTGACTACGCTCGCCATACTGGCGCGGGGTTGGGTCAAGGATGCAGCGCCCTTGTTGTACCAGCCGTTGGGCTGGATGATTTTCGCGATGTGCTGGTGGCTGCCGATCTACGTGTTCCTGATGCAGAAAAAAGTATACAAGCAGGGCTGGTTCTTCACCACGCTCAAGTTCTGCGCGATCGGGCTGTGCTACACGGTGATGATCACGTTGGGCATCGCTGCCGCATTCATCGTGAGCCTGGCGACAACATGATCGTTTACGAAGTTAATCTTGATGTCGACGTGGCCGTGTACGTGGAATATTGCGCGTGGCTGGCCGAACACATGCAAGCGATGCTCGCGCTGCCAGGCTTCGTCTCGGCGGAGGTGCTCGCGCGTCGCGATCCGCCGCCCGCATCCGGCCAGCGCAGCCTGTGCACGCTGTATCGTCTGGCCAGCAGCGACGATCTCGATCGCTATCTGCGCGAGGACGCGCCGCGGATGCGCGCCGACGGCGTCGCACGCTTCGGCGGACAATTCAGCGCCAGCCGACGCATCCTGTCGCCGCTTTAAGTACTACGGCTGCGGCGGTGCCTTCGCCAATTCGGCATTGCGCTGATCCGGCGACATCTGCAGCAGGCGCTGGCGATACGCATCGCGCTGATCCGGCGGCAAGCCACGCCACGTTTTGCGAAACGAGCGCCGCTGCTCCTGAGTCAACGACTGCAGCATCTGTCGCGTAGGCTGGCGTTCTTGCGCCGGTATTGACTGGAAGAATTCATGCGCCGCGCCAGCACGATTCTGCGCCGCGGCGCCCGCCAGAAACGCCTGACGCTCCTCGGGGCTCATGCGTTCGAATTGCTCGCGCAGCTGTTGCCGTTGCTCCGGCGGCAAGCTGCCGAAACGCTTGAATGACTGGCGGATCTTCTGCTGCTGTTCGGGCGGAAAGTTCCGGAATTGTTCGTAGCGTTCGCGCATTTTCGCGCGTTGCTCGGGTTTCAGGTCGTTCCATTTGCGAAAGCGATCCTGCAAGCGGACTCGCTGTTCCGGCGTCAAGCTTGACCAGCGTTGTGCGCCGCGCCGCAGCCGTTGCTGCGCCCCCGGCGGCAGTTGATCCCACTTATCCTGCACCGGCGCAAGCACCAGCTGCTCGGCGGGACTCAAGTCCGACCACGGCACTGGCGCGGACAGCGCCTGCGCCTGACCGCCATCGTCCTGCGCCGACGGCGTGGCGGATGCCGCGGTAGCCGGTGCCGGTGGCGGCGCCTGCGCTGTTGCCCAGCTCGCCGCCGCCAGACCGGCCAGCAGGCCTAACCGTCGAAGTCTTGATCCTGTGCATCCAGCCACGCGTAGAACTCCAGATTCTGATACAGCTCCAGACTATCGTCGCTGGAAACCAGGTCGATGTCGCCACTGTTGGAACCAGTAGCAGCCGCCAGCGGCAGCGCCGGCGCCATGCCACCGGGCGGAGCATACGAATGCCAGGCTGCGACCGCCAGCAACAGCACGCAGGCGCTGGCCAACCCTGCCGGCAGGAACCAGCGCTGCGCGGCGCTCGGGCGCGCTTGCCCGAGCGCAGCCTGACGCGCGCGGTTGAGCCGCGACAAGGTTGCCGCGTCGAACTCTTGCGCCGATTGATCCAGCAGGGTTTTGGCCTGGGAGATCCAGCTTTCTTTATCGAATTCGTTGTTCATACATGATCCTCCAGCGCTCGGCGCAGAGCGGTCAACGCGCGCGAGAGATGGGTTTTCACGCTGCCCTGGCTGCAGCGCATGGCGTTGGCGGTCGCGGCAAC
>JANXVS010000544.1 GCA_025351555.1 Pseudomonadota bacterium
CGTCGACCTCTCCCACAAGGGGAGAGGTGAATCAGCAGAGGTTCGATGCTAATCAGGATGTGCTTTCACACAACCACGGAACCACAGCAAACGCTTGCGAGCGTCTGCTTGGGAGCAACATCGAACCGATACAAGCCGATATTTTGCAAGTGAAGGTTCGGGGCTCAGCCGGCCGGCTACGGGCAAGTACGCCTATCCAGCAATCCCGCACCCAAGATAGGTTGCAGGGGCTGTGTGCCCGAGCCATAACCAGGGATCGTCGAGTTCCACGTGACCGTCGCGTGTGACGAATCGGTGAACGTAATCGTCGCCGTGCCCCACAGATGCTGCGTAATCAGCGCAGGATTGTAGAGTGGCGGGAATTGGGCTCCCGCTCCGTCAATCAACTGCATCTGCATTTGCGCGCTATTGCCGTTGATCGGCCCCGCACCCTGCAACCACACCGGTGCGCCGGTGGGACTGAACGCGAACCAATCCACGGCCAGGACCGGCGGTGTTGCCTGGATCACTTCGAATTCGAAGCCGTGGCCGGACTGTGCGGGGTTGGACCAGTTCCCCGAATAGCAAGCACGAACCTTCGCAGTGGACAAATCCTGACTTGGCAAGTCGACCGGCAGAAAATGCGTGATTGCCATCGAGCCGGAATTGAAACCCGGATAGGTGCTCGTCCAGTTCATCGTGCCGGTGTTGGCATTCGCGAATGTGAGCGTGATGCTGCCCCACAGCGCACCGGTCGCATGGCTTTCTCCCAACGGGAACGACTTGCCCTGGAAGATCGCGACCTGGTCCATCGGCACGATGACCGATCCGGCTTGGGCGCCGCTGCCCGATTTGGGGATGCCGACACCTTGCAGCCAAGTCGACTTGCCGTTCACAAATACAAACCAGGTCAGTAGCATTGCCCGGTTGTTGTTCGCATCAGGATGAATCACGTCGATGACCAAGCCTTGGCCGGATTGGTTCGGATCAAACCACTGCCCACTGAAATCACCACTGAGATTGGGAACGCCTACGGGACTGGCTCCGGCAGCTTGCGAATAGGCATTGCTGTTGCTGCTGCTCGTACCTGATTGCGGCGCGTTGCTGTCGAAACCCACCATCGTGCCGTCACCGGAGATGGTCGGATTCTGATTGCTGCTCTGGCCCGTGCACAAGCTGCTTCCCATCAAGGTGGGAGTGAAAAAATTCGTCGTTATCGCCACCGCGCCGCAGGCTGCTGCCGGCAAAGCTTTGCCGCCGAAGAAATTCGTCGCGATGGTCTGCATCACCACGATCGTACCGTCGTTCGACACTTGCGGGTGCTGCGACGAACCGTTCGGCACCGTGCCATCGCCGCTGCGCACGCGCTTGAGCGCGCGCGGTGCTCCGTCGGAACTTTGTTGGGCCAGCGATACGAACGCTTCGCTGCCTCCCACTGGCGCACCAAGATTATCCAGATCCGAGGCCGCCGAGGTGAATGCCACTACGCTGCCGTCGGCATTGATCGAAGGCTCGGAACTATCCGCGTTGGCGCCCTTGCCCAGATGAGTCGCCGACGGCGTCAACAAATCCACAGCACCGGTAGTCAAATCCTTGCGCACCACCTGCCGCGCCGAGGTGCCATAAACAGTTGCGGCGGAAATGGTGAACACCACCTTGGTACCGTCCACCGACAGTTTCGGCTCGCAACTGTCTCCGGCCAATTGTGCGCCGGAGTTGTCCACGCTTATGCGTTGCGTGGGCTGGCTCGCGTTCAACGGATCGACGAGGAAAATATCGCGCTGTCCGTTGCTGTCGCCAGCCACAAGATTCGAGGCCGCTGAACAAAACACCAGCTTGTTTGATCCGTTCTTGGCCGCTACGCTGGGTGCTCCACTTACCGAACCATTCGGTGTTGCCCCGCCCATGCCCATGTCGACCTGATGCTTGGGTTGGCCACTGGCTCCGCCAAACATCTGGCCAGTGAGTGCAACCTTGGCCTGCTCGGCCGGCGCGGTGCCCTGGCTGTGGAGGAATGCGACAATACCGCCATCCGCCGAAACTGCCGGGAGGCTCGAAGTACCGATAAGCTGATTTCCGGAAGCGTCCTTGTCCTCCAGCACGGTCTGACCATTAACCACGCGGTAAATGTCCCTGCCATTGGCTATCTGATGATTGGTGGCGACCAGATCCGTTTCCTGCGATTCGAACACCACGGCGGACCCATTACTCGAAAGCGCTGCATGCGTCGAATTCTTCGTCGTCGGTTCACCGGACACCGTCTTAGACAATATCTTTGGCGGCGGCAACACGAATGATCCGCCGGGTGTGCTCGAATTGAGCGTAATGTTGTCGAAACCGATGAGGTTTTCCGTCCCGGCAAAGTCCACCGATCTCGCCGTACCGGAGAACTGCACTCCGATTGGCACCCAAACACCGTATTGCGCCGCAGGATCAGGTCCAAGGGGAGTCAGAGGCAAACTCAAGGTTGCCAATATGTTGCCGGTCGCATTGGGGCCGTCGTAGACCGTTATCGAGCCCGGTTGAAAAGGTGTGCTGTAATAAAATGAAAAGCCTGTCGTAAATCCGCCAGAAACGGTCATTGTGGCCGCCGATCCGCTCAGAAACGTCATGCTGGTGGGCGGACTGGGTTCGTTGGCAGTATTACCTGTGCCCCCGACCGAGGCATTGATAAAGGTGTATGCATTCGAGGAAAATGTGACGCCGTAGTTTGGCCCTGGACCACTACCGCTGTCGCCCGAGCCTCCCGCGTAAAAATTGAGTACAGCCTCTTGATCTTTCAATCCCTCAAACGTCAGCGTAACGGCCGAATTATCGACCGCCTTGGCATGATCTGACATCGCCGACAACGCGGCCGATAGGATGCTGGGATGCTCCTCAGCACGCGGCCGCGCTTGAGCGCTAACGGATAGCTGTTCGGTGGAGGCAGCAAGTGCGTCGCCTGCAAATAAGGCTCCTGCGGTCGCCAGCACAAGCGCAGACAGCGAAAGGAAACGGTAGGACGCGCGCTCCAAGCACGTGACGGCAGACTTTGACATAACGATACCCCTACGCATTCCGCGTCGTCGGCCCACGCCGACGCATCGGGAAAGGCCAGTCGAAGATACGCCCTACCCGGATGCAAATCGAGATAAAGTCAAATCTGGTGTATGGCTGGTCTGAGGCATGGGATGCTCAGGCGGCGAGTTTCTGCTGAACCGGTAGATCGTCTTGCACCGGTTCACCATCTTTGAAGGCAATGCCCTTCAACAATAATTCAATCTTGTCG
>JANXVS010000570.1 GCA_025351555.1 Pseudomonadota bacterium
TTGTCGCACGACGCCTGCATCCTCTTCCGGAAAATGTGCTCGAAGGGTTGTTCCGCCGCGATCTCGTGCATCGCAGCGAAAGCCGGCGCTGGTTGCTGCGCAAGCAGGTGCGCTATCCATTGCGTTCGGTTCAGGCCCGCAATGAAGCCGTGCTGCGCATGCGCAAGGCCGCGCATACCGACGATGATCTGCCCGGTCTGGCCCTGCTGCTGCTCGCCGACATCACTGGCCTGCTGCCGCTGCACCTGGATGCGCGCGAGCACGAACACGCCAGCCAGCGCCTGCTGGCGTTGAATCACCCAGATACGTTGACGGATGAAGCGCACATGATCTTCGCCAGCATTCGCACCGCGCTGCTGGCGTAACGGCGTAGCGCGTGAAAATCAGCCACCGAGCTTGAATTCGATGCGGCGTTTCATGTGGTCTTCGACTGCTTTGCCGTTATCCATCTTTGGTTTGAACGTCCAGCCCTGTACCGCGCGCAACGCGGCGTCGTTGAACACGCGCGCGGGTTGCGCACCAGCCACGGCCGCGCCAGTGACCTGGCCATCCGGCGTAATCGTGAACTCGACTTCGACCCAGCCTTCCTGATGCTTGATGAAGGCCTCGCGGGGATATTGCGGCGACACGGTCTTGAGCACTTCCGCAGCGTGGGATTCGCCACCCGCGGCAGGTGCCGGCGTTGCCGCAGCCGTTGCCGGCGGCGGAGCAGCTGGCGCGGTTGCGGCCGGTGTCGGGCGCGCTGCCGGCGTAGTGGCAGCGGGAGTCGGCGCCGGCGCTGCCGCAGCGGTTGCGGGCGCGGCGGCAGCGGCAGCGGCAGCGGCAGCGGCAGCGGCAGCGGGATTTTGCGCTGCGCTTGTCGCTGCCGCAGCCTTGGCTGCGGCAGCCGCGGCAACAGCCGCCTGTTTCGTCTGTTCGGTCTCCACCTGTTTCTTCTTGGCGTCGAGCTTGCCGCGCAGAATCGTCAGTGTGTAGTTGCTCGGATCGGATTTGGCCAGCAGATCGATTACCCGCGTTGCCTCATCAAGATTACCGGCGTTGATGCTTTGTTCGACGGGGCCGATTACGATCGGAAACATCTCGCGCAACGCGTCCTTGGCGATCTGGTTGCTGGGTTCCTTGTCGAGCACGCGCAGATAGTATTCCAGCGCATTGTTGCCCGGCGGGGCCACATAGCGCAACTCGCGAAATGCCGTGCCGGCCTCCTTGACCAGTTGCTCCTTGGTCAGCTCCGGCGCAGGTGCGGCAGGGGCAGCGGCAGCATCCGGTTGTGGCGCGGTAGCAGTGGTGCCGGTAACAGGCGTTGTACCTGGGGCCGGCGCCTTGCCGCCGCGCGAGCCGAAGAACAAAAATCCACCGATGGCCAGCGCGATCACGATGACGATGATCGGCAGGAATTTGACCAGAGGATTGGATGGACCCGTGTTGCGTGAACTCGTATATCTGTCGGCCATGATCGGGTTTCGCCGCTAGTGGAGAAGGATTCCGCGCGTTCCGTTCGGGCTTGCAACTTCCTGGCTCGCCGCGTCAGTCAGGCAACCAGCCCCTGACTTAAAGGCTGCTGCGCGGAGACTAGAAGGTACCGCATTTTGCGACTGATGTCGCATTTTTTTCGCGTCATTGACGATCACTGCCGGCAGACGCTCCGCCACGTCCGGGCACCCAGCGCCTAGGGGCGCGGCTCGAAGCCGTCCTTGAAGATGCCGTCGTTATCGGCAAGCACCAACAGATTGGCCGACATCGCCGGCAGAGACGACAAGGTCAGGGCCGTGCCGGAGATATTGCCGTTGGTGATCGGGTGCAGCGCATGCGTGCCATCGAAACCATAAAGCGTCCAGGCGGCGCTCTGCGGCGCATTGAACGCAAGCGTCACGCCCTGGCTCCCCGTGCTCTTGTTGGTCAGCAGCACCATGATGCGTTGTCCATACTGACGAAAGGCGTAAGCACCGATCTGATCTATGGCGGCACTCGTCGCGCTGACGCTGTCGCCCTGCACTTTGGCACCGGCGCCATCGTAGTTGAGGAAGATCAGGAAGCTACGTTCGGCCAGCGAATTGGCCGCAGGCGCTACCCAGCGCGTGGCCAGATTCACGCCTTCGCGCGCGAAGATTGCCAGCAACTCGGCTTGGGCAACGGCGCCGCTGATGGTGTCATCGAAGCCCCAGTTGTATTCGGTGATGGCGAGCTTGGTGCCTGGACAATACTGATTGATCCAGGCGCGCGCGCGTGGAATCAAATTGGGCTTGTCGTAATGGTTGCTATCGGAATCGCCGAGATCCTGTATCCAGGATTCCGAAACCCACGTCGAATCCCAGAGCTCCCTGAGCGATTTCATGCGCCGGGATACAGTGTCGGCGGCCTCGTTGTTGCTGTAAATCTTGCCGCCGGTTCCGTAGTTAGGATCAGTGACGTTAGGATCGCCGGGGTAGTAGTGCAAATCCAGATAATCGACCAGATGTTTGCCTCCTGTCATCGGATTCGCACAGACCTGTTGCAGATACCAGGCAACGAACGGCAAGCCGCCGTGCGCCGTACGGTCTGACCCAAGCACACAGTTGTCG
>JANXVS010000574.1 GCA_025351555.1 Pseudomonadota bacterium
CTACGGCCCTGCCTGGGGCAAGCTGGGCTGGGCTGCAGCTTTCATTTATGCAGCCTGCGGCGCGTTACGCCTGGCGCGATTCAACACCCAGGTCGGGGTCGCCGACAAGCGCTACTTCCAGGGGTTGGCGATTCCAGCGGCGGCCGGATTGGTGATGTCGTTCGTGTGGGCAGTGCAGGACTTGGGTTGGTCGGGCGAGGACGTCCAGTGCATCACGCCGATCATTGCCGCCGTCGCGGGTTTGCTGATGGTTAGTCGGTTCCGCTATTACAGCTTCAAGGTCTGGACGCGATCGGACAAGGTGCCCTTCTACTGGATTCCGCTGGCGGTGCTTCTCTTGGCCGCGGTGGCGGTGAAACCGGCACGTGTGCTGTTTGGCATCGCCTTGGTGTACGCGCTGTCCGGACCGATACTCACGCTGTGGGAGTTGCGGCGCCGACGTGCACGACGCGAGCCGTGAACGCTATGCCGGCGTCGTCGTCGCTATCGGCCGGGGCCGATGAGCGGCGTGCGCTCGCCTTCCTGGCCGATCTGAGTCAATCATTGGCACTGTCGCTGGATTTGCGCAAGACCCTGGATACGGCGGTCACGCGCATTGCCGATTTCATGCACGCCGAAGCGGCATCACTTTTTCTGCTGAATACCCAAACGGGCCTGCTCGAATGCCGCATCTGCGTAGGCCCGGTCGATATCAGCGGGCTCAAGCTTGAGGTGGGGCAAGGCGTCGTCGGGCGCGCCGTTTCCGAAAATGCCACCCAGGTCGTGCGCGACGCGCGCGGCGACGCACGCGTCAATGCCAGCGTCGACGCCGAGACCGGCTTCGTGACGCGTTCGATCCTGTGCGCGCCATTGTCCACCGCGCAGGGTGCGATTGGCGCGTTGGAAGTGATCAACCGCCGCGATGGCGGCCTGTTCGAGCAGGCTGATGCCGAAATCCTGCGCGTGATTGCAGCGCCGGCCGCGCTGGCGATCAACAATGCGCAACTCGTGCAAGGCCTGGTCGAGCAGCAGCGCATCAAGCGCGAGCTGGATCTGGCGCGCAAGATCCAGAAATCGCTGCTGCCCAAACGTCGTCGCGGTAATTTCCCGATCATCGGCGTCAATCTTCAGCACACGAGACTTCCGGCGATTTCTATGACTTTTTCGACCTGGCCGATGGTCGCATCGCCTTCATTATCGGCGACGTCTCCGGCAAGGGTCTGGATGCCGCATTCCTGATGGTGCAGGTGGCCAGTCTGTTGCGCTGGGCCGGCAAGCACGCGCCGGCGCCAAGCCAATGGCTGGCCGAGGTCAATGCGGAATTGTGTAAAACGATGCAAAATGGACGCTTCGTCTGCGCCGTGGTCGGGCAGTACGACAGCGCTGCGCGCAGCGTGGTGCTGGCCAGTGCGGGATTTCCGCCCGCGCTGTTGCACGACGGCAAGCAGTTCAATGAATATCTCGCCGACGGCCCGCCCCTGGGGATTCTCGCCGAGGCGGTCTATGACGAACGCCAGATCGACCTGGGCGAGCAGGCGTTGTACCTGTTTTCCGATGGCGCCACCGACGTGCGCGATGCGCAGGGCAAGACGCTCGGCGGCGATGGCCTGCGCGCGCTGATCGCCGGCCACGCCGAGCTAGCGCCTGAACCGCGCCTGCGCGCACTAATCGGCGATCTCAAGCACATGCGTCTGGTCGATGACACCACGCTGTTGTTGCTGCAGGAGCCCAGCGGCAAGTCCGCGCATCGCGTACTCGATCTGGAATTTCCGGCGCAACCGGAACAAATGCGCGCGGTACGGGCGGCGCTGCGCACGGCCCTGGATGCGCAGGACGTCGCGCCGGAGCTGCGCGACAAGCTGGTGCTGGCGGTCGACGAAGCCTGCACCAACATCATGCGTCACGCCTATTGTGGTTGCGAAGGTGGAATTGCCCTGCACCTTTCGCGTGAGCGCGATATGTTGGTATTCGAGATCGGTGATCAGGCGCCGCCGATCGATCCTGAGCGGGTGCGGCCGCGCGATCTGGCCGAGTGCCGGCCAGGGGGCTTGGGCGTCGCGTTTATCGACACGCTGATGGACGATTGGCGGATCGAGCCGGGGCAGGGTGGAAAAGGCAACATTTTGCGCATGCGCAAGCGCCTCGTGACAAAGGAAACCGAATGAACAATGCAGGCAACGAATGCACCAGCGAAACCTTGGGCGACTACATCCTGGTGCGGCTAAAGGGCGAAGTGGATCTGTCGTGGTCACAACAGGTGCGGCGCGCGATCCTGGATGCACTCGGCGGCGGCGCCAAGGTCGGTGTGGAATTGTCTGAGGTCAGCTATATCGATTCTTCGGGTATCGCCGCCCTGGTCGAAGGCTTCCAGAGCGCACGCAACAAGGGCCGGCAATTCGGTCTGGTGGCGGCGAGCAGCGCGGTGATGTCGGTGCTGCAACTGGCGCGACTGGACAAGGTATTTCCGCTGTTTGCCAATCTCGAAGCAGCACGCGCCGCCTGAAATGAATGCGCTGACGCGACCGTTGGAAAATCTCGGCCGCGCGACGCTGGCTTCGCTTGCCGGCATCGGTTATGCCGGGATGCTGCTTTTGGAAAGTTTATACTTTGCCGCAGTCGGCTGGCG
>JANXVS010000592.1 GCA_025351555.1 Pseudomonadota bacterium
CAGCATGCCAGCGCGAGCGCAGTCGAAGTGGTCGAGCACAAGCCATGACGGGGATCCCATACCGACCGATCCACGACACGATTGATCGACAGTCTGGCGATCGGCAGTCTGCCGGTATGCGGGTAGCACGGATTGGTGCGATCCTGTGGCCGTCTTTTCTTGCGGCCGGCATCGCCACCATGGTGTTCTTCGCCATTGTCGATCCGATCGACCTGTCCGAGATCGCCTGGCCACACGTTCGGATGTCGCGCGAACTCGGCTACAGCATCGGCTTTTTCATGTTCTGGAGCTGCACTTTCGGGTCCAGCTTGTTTACCGCGCTGCTGTTGCGTCCGCAGCAAACGCCGAAGCCGCGCACGAACGAGGGGTCTCGGGAGTGAACTCAGCAGCGAAAAATATTTCGCTCACGCTGGTGCCGGCCTCCGGCGATTCACTGTATGCGGCGCAACAAAAGATTTATCCGCGCGAGATCGCGGGCCGCTTCGCGCGCCTGCGTTTGCTCGTCGTGTTTGTGCTCCTGGGTATTTTCTATACGTTCCCTTGGCTGAGCTGGGATGGGCACCAGGCCGTGCTGTTCGATCTTCCCGCGCGCAAGTTCTACATTTTCGGGCTGACATTCTGGCCGCAGGATTTTTTCTGGCTCACCTGGCTGTTGATCATTGCCGCTCTGAGTCTGTTTTTCTTTACCGCCGTAGCCGGGCGCCTTTGGTGCGGCTACGCCTGCCCGCAAACCGTATGGACGGAAGTCTTTCTCTGGCTGGAGCGCATCAGCGAGGGCACGCGCAACCAGCGCATCAAACTCGATGCTGCGCCGTGGACACGCGAAAAGCTGCTGCGCAAGAGCGCAAAACAGTCGCTCTGGATACTTTTCTCTTTGTGGACAGGGTTCACGTTCGTCGGATTTTTCACGCCGATAGTTGTACTCGGGCACGAAACCGTCAACGCGTCGCTCAGCGGCTGGGAGACCTTCTGGATCGTGTTCTATGGATTCGCCACGTACGGCAACGCGGGTTTCCTGCGCGAACAGGTATGCAAATACATGTGTCCGTATGCGCGCTTCCAGACTGCGATGTTCGACTACGACACGCTGATCATTTCTTACGACGCAGTGCGTGGCGAACCGCGCGGGGCGCGCAAGAAGAGCGCTGACGCCAAATCGCTGGGGCTGGGCGATTGCATCTCATGCCAGGCCTGCGTGCAGGTCTGTCCGACCGGCATCGACATTCGTGACGGCATGCAGATCGAATGCATCGCCTGCGCCGCATGCATCGACGCCTGCGACGACGTCATGGACAAGATGCAGTATCCACGCGGCCTGATCCGCTATACGACCGAAAACATGCTCGCCGGCAAGCCGCGGCGCATCGTGCGGCCACGCACCCTCGTCTACGCAACGTTGCTGGCGGCGCTGCTGACGACATTTGCCTGGGGCGTGGCGCACCGCTCACCGCTCATCGTTGAAATATTGCGCGATCGCAATGCGCTGTATCGGGAAACCGCCGATGCTGGAATCGAGAATAGTTACACCATCAAACTCGTCAACAAGACCAGGGCGCCGCAGCGCCTGCGTTTGGCTGTCGCATCCGGCTCGCCGGTACTCATCGTGGGCAATCGCGACATCGATGTTTCCGCTGGTGAAGTCGCGAGTGTGCCGTTGACTTTGCGCATCACCCGCGGTGCGCTGCGCGGAATGAGTTCGATCACGCTTACAGCGTCGGCGGAGGGCGGTATCGTCGCCAATCAAGCGGCACAATTTTTTGCGCCGGAGGTCGAATGAACGCACGTCAAAATACGTGGTATCGAGTGCCGGAGGTATGGCTGATCATCGTGCTGCTCGGCAGCACGATGGTCGGGTCGCTGGCGCTCGTTGCAACCGCCTATCGCCATCCCGACACACTACAGACGACGCCCCCATCCATCGCCAGCCCGTTGCCGCCCAGTTCACCCGCACCAGCGGCGGAATAGGCGACGCCGTAGCCATGTCGAGCACACACTGCTTCCATTGCGCAGAGCCGATGCCGGCGGACGTGCAACTGCTTGCGCGTGTCGGCGCAAGCGTGCACGCGGTGTGCTGCATCGGCTGCCAGGCCGCTGTGGAATGGATCGCGACGCTTGGCTTGCAAGAATATTATCGTTTGCGCGACACGCCCGCCGGGCGCGCTGTTCCGGTCGACGACTACGCGGCGTGGGATCGCCCGCAAGTGCAACGGCTGCACGTGCGCAGGCATGCCGACGGCAGCGCCGAAGCCTGCGTGTTGGTCGAGGGGTTGCGCTGCGCGGCATGCAGCTGGTTGATCGAACGCGCGCTGCGCGATGTGCCCGGCGTGCGTGACGTCGGCGTCAATCCCGCCGCCCGGCGCCTGCGTATCGAGTGGTCGCCGAACACGATTTCCCTGAGCGAAATCCTGGTCAGGCTCGCGCGTCTGGGCTATGTGCCACATCCCATCAATGCCGAAGCGCTGGACGCACTCGGCCAGCGCGAAGAGCGCGCCGCGCTCAAGCGCCTCGTCGTCGCCGGCTTGGGGATGATGCAGTCGATGATGTACGCGGTCGCGTTGTATGCCGGCGCATTCGAGGGGATGAATTCGTCGACACGTGATTTCTTCCGTTGGATTGGGCTGCTCGTCACCACGCCGGTAATGGTGTACGCAGCGCCGGTCTTTTTCGTCGGCGCTTGGCGCGAATGGCGCACACGGCAATTGGGCATGGATACGCCGGTCGCGCTCGCCATCGGGCTGGTCTATCTCGCCAGTATTTTCGAAACGCTGCGCGGCGGTTCACAAGTATACTTCGACTCCGCAAGCATGTTCGTCTTCCTGCTGCTGAGCGGGCGCTACCTGGAAATGCACGCGCGCCATCGTGCCGCGGATGTGGTGGACGCGCTGGCCCGTCTGCAACCGGCCCTGGCGCAACGACATGCTGCCTCGGGAGCACTCGAAACCGTCGGCGTGCATGAACTGGAAACCGGCGACACTGTGGTCGTCGCGGCCGGCGCGGCAATTCCGGCGGACGGCGTCTTGCTGAGTGCGAACTGCCCGGTCGACGAATCCTTGCTGACCGGCGAATCCGCATCGCGCGAACGCCACGCAGGCGAAACCCTTATAGCAGGCAGCATAGCGCGCAGTGGCCCGATTCAACTGCGTGTGGTGCATATCGGCGCCGAGACGGTGTTGTCGTCGATCGTGCGCCTGGCAACACGTGCACAGCAGCAGCGCCCGCATTGGGCACAACTTGGCGATCGCTTCGCCGCGCGTTTCGTCGCCGGCGTACTCACACTGTCGTTGGCCACCGCATGCGTTTGGTTGCTGGTCGATCCGTCGCGAGCTTTCGCCGCGACGCTGGCTGTGCTCGTCGTTTCGTGTCCATGCGCATTCGCATTGTCCGCGCCCACGGCGCTGACCCGCGCGATGGCCGTGCTCGCGCGCCAGGGCGTGCTCGTGCTCAAACCGGATGCGCTCGAGAAACTCGTGCGCGCGAATCATTTCGTCTTCGACAAGACCGGAACGCTGACACACAATCGCCTTGAACTGGTGGAAGTTATGGTGCTTTCGAACCGGCCCGTCGATGCCTGCCTGCGTCTGGCCGCCCAGCTCGAACAAGCCAACACGCACCCGATCGCGCTTGCCATCCGCGCCGCGACAGCGGCGTCGAACAGCGCGCAACCGGCAGCGCTGCGCAACGTTGCCGGTGCCGGCGTCGAGGGTGAAATCGATGGGCATCTTTATCGTCTCGGACGCGATAGTTTCGCCGCTGCACTCGGGCAGGCGTCGACTATCGGTGCCGACGACGACGTCGTGCTCGCGGATTCTTCAGGCACATTGGCGCGATTTACGTTTCGGGAAACGCTGCGCGACGACGCGATGACAACGCTTGCGGTCTTGCGCCGCGACGGCGCCACCGTGGAGATCTTGAGTGGCGACAGCCTGACGCGGGTCGCCAGTCTCGCCGTGCGCTTGGGTGTCGCGGACTATCGCGCGCGTATCAGTCCCGCGGCCAAGCTCGAACGTCTGCAGGCGTTGCGCGGCAGTGGCGCAATCATTGCCATGGTCGGTGATGGCGTCAACGATGCGCCGGTGCTGGCGGGCGCCGATGTCGCTATTGCCCTGGGCGGCGGCGCGCAGCTCGCGCAGTCCAGTGCCGATATCGTGCTGGCCGGCGATCGCCTCGGTGCATTGATCGATGCGCGCACGCTGGCGCTGCGCACGCTGCGAATCCTGCGCCAAAACGTCTACTGGGCCGTCGGGTATAATTTTATATTAATTCCGCTCGCGGCGATGGGCTGGATATCGCCGTGGTTCGCCGCGATCGGCATGTCGACGAGTTCGCTGTTGGTGATACTCAACGCTTTGCGCATTGCGGTTCCGCGCAAGGCCGTCGCCGCCACGGCGCCGGCGGCGGAGATTGCGGCAACGGCCAGATCGGTGCCGGCATGAACATCATCCTCGTGCTGATTCCGCTCAGTCTCATGCTGCTGGTGACCAGCGTATGGGCGTTTTTCTGGGGCGTCAACAATGCTCAGTTCGACGATCTGGAAACACCTGCGCTGATGCCGCTGAGCGACGATCCGCTGCCAGTTCCGGAGACTGACGACTCTGGGGAGTCCACGTGAACACCGGCCTGAGTCTGGCGGGCGCGTTCCTGCTTGGCCTCATCGCCAGCGGTCACTGCCTGCTGATGTGCGGCGGCATTACCGGTGCGCTGGCGCTTGCGACGCGTCCGGATGCGCGCGGTCGTCCACGATTGGATTTGCTGCTCGGCTATCAAATTGGCCGGATTGCAAGCTATATGCTCGCCGGTTTGAGTCTTGCCGGTGTCGGTGCCGCGCTGGTGCATTTTGTCGATCAGGATCATGTGCGTCTCGCGCTGCGCTGGCTCAGCGCCGCGTTGTTTGCGCTGATCGGTTTGAACCTGCTGGCGCGCGGCCGCGGCTTCGATCTTGGCCTGGGCCGGCACGTTTGGAGTCGGCTGGCGCCATTCGGGCGACGCTTCCTTCCCGTGCAGCGATTGCCGCAGGCACTGGCGTTCGGCGCCGTGTGGGGTTGGATGCCGTGCGGGCTGGTCTATTCGGTGCTGTTCATCGCCTGGCTGAGCATGGATCCGCTGCGCAGTGCCATGATCATGCTGTTGTTCGGCCTGGGTACGCTGCCAGCGGTGCTCGGTGGTGCGTACGGCGCGGGAAAAAGTATCGGTTTCCTCGGCCGCTCCGGCATGCGGTCGGCCGTGGCGGTCGCGTTTCTGCTGTTTGCCGTGCTCACCGCTGGGGGGCCGTGGCTGGTCGCGCATAGCGGCATGCATGCGATGCACTGGCTGCCGTTCGACTGCGAAACGCCATGAGCCGCTTTACAGATCTTGACCTGAATCAATTCGCGCGCACGGCCCACCAACTCAACCAGATGCTTGCCATAGGCAAAGCCTGCACGCTTTGATCGCCACGTAAAATGAGCGCATTTCCAGCCATTACTGTCGGCAATGGCGATGCGATCAACGCGGCGGCAGCAGGTGCAAGGTTTTTTCATCGAACAGGGGTTCATCCTGCCCGACTCTGACGAACAGCACTTTGCGCGATCCGCTGGCCGGCTGCGCTTCGAAGTACTGGATGCCATCCGGCGCATCGCCCCAATCGCCGCACGGCGGATCGGGCACTTCATCCGGACTGGCTTTCGCATCGAGCTCTTTTTGGAAAGCCGCGTTCGGCACAAAGGCGAATCGCTTCACGCCCTTGGGCGCCTTGTCGCCGCGATAGGGCGCGAGCACGCATCGCGCGACTAATGTCTTGTCTTGTGTGTGTTCGGCAAAAATGCGCCTGATCCCGGTTTCGGGGGTTTCGTCAACTTTCAGGTCGATGACCTCGATCACCGGGTAGGGATCGCCACCGTCGGAGTAGCGACTCATGATCGTGTTCTGTTTCACAAAAAGATCGATCTTGCGAAAACCGAAATCGCAGCGTTGCACCCAGGCTTCCAGCCCGAGCGTGGCGTCGGACAGTTTTTCCCAGGCGCAGCCTTTCTGTGTGGCGCGCGACGGGTTGATCGCCCATGCGGACTGCGCAAGCAGCAGCGCGACAGTGGCGAAACACAATAATTTGCGATTCATGACTTCGTTCCTAACGGGAAATTTTTGCATCGCCTTCGCTGCGTGGAATCCACCACGAGCACGGCGCCCTCACAGGCGGTCAGGGCGCGGCTCACCTCG
>JANXVS010000002.1 GCA_025351555.1 Pseudomonadota bacterium
ACTGCGCGCGATGAAGCCGCGCGCAGTTCAAGAAATGGCCGTGCGAGTGAAGCCTTGCATATTTTCGCGGATGGGTCGTGGGAAGAACCCCGCCCGGAATCTGCGAAACACTCAACCGTGCGCAGCTTCACGCAGTATTTCCCCGGCCCACTGATTCAGGCTCTTACCGGCCAGTTCGGCGGCGCGCAGGGCGTCGGCATGAACCTCAGGCGGCACGCGCAACATCATCTTGCCGCTGGCTGGCTTGATCGGTTCGATACCGCGCTCGCGGCAATCATCCAGATAGTCGTTGATGGCATCGGCGCAAGCTGCACGCAGCTTGGCCACGGTTTCGCCGTGGAACCCGATAATGTCGCGCACGCCAAGCACGCGCCCGACAAAAATCCCGTCGCGTTCATCGAACTCAATGCGGGCGGTAAGCCCTTTGTAGGTCATGGCATTCATGGTTCGATCCTCAATCGTTGTAACAATTCGCGCACTTCTTCCACCTGGTATTTGCGCGCTTCCTTGCCCGGATGCGGTCGATGGCACCAGATTTCGCCGCATAACTCGATTCGCTGCCTTGGCGTCAATCCCGCTGCCAGTTCACACTCAACGCCAGCCCAAAATGCACCGGCAACAACAACGCGATCCACAACCGGTTGTCCTGCGAAAACGCCGGGAACACCTTGATGAAGAAGGCGAGGCCGGCAAGTGTTGCGATGACGACGCTGAGCCGGCGTGCGAACGTGGACGGTCGCCAGCGCGCGCGGAACGCGCCGATCCATGCCGGCAATAGAAGTAGACAAAGTGGATTAAGCAACAAAAGATTTTCGTTGCGCCAGGCCGAAACGTGGTCGGTGAATGCCCATAGCGCGATCAGGATCAGCCCGCCCAGGCCTAGCACGAGCGCGCTGGCGCTGGCGATGGTGGCAAACAGCACTCGCGCCCAAGCCCGCGTGCGCAGGCGCGCGAGGGCGAGCAGGGCGAGCGCGCTGGTGATGCCGATGGCCAGCGCCTGCCAGATCCACGCCGATGGAAAATCCGGGGGCTCTGCTATGCGGGCGTCAGCAAGCCGAATCTCGCGCGCGACCAGCGGTTGCGGATTGCCGGCGTCGTTGCGCACCTGCACCTCGCGCACGTGGCGCATGAGTTCCATCGGCACGAAACTTTCGTCCCAGTACGACAGGCGCTGATCGGCGAAGGGGCCGAGCCCTGCGTCCATGCCCAGCATCAGCGCGGGTTCCGGTCGCATCAGGCGCAGCGTATCCATGCGATAGGTGAAACCGCGCGAGGGTGCGATAGTCTGTGCCTTGATCGCGCCGTCTACTGCAGTATCGAGCGCATCGCGCACGCGGGTGGAGCAGTTGGCGGTGAAGTATTCGTAGCGGTATTGGGTGTTCTCGGGTCGCGCATTCCAGTCAAGAAAATTCGCGAGCTTGATGCGTTGAGGCGGCGACAGGTTCAGATCCTGCTCGACGATCCAGCGGCCTTCGGCGCGGTACATTGGAAAATCTTCCGCCGGATTGCTGACATCCATGCGGTAGGTCATGCGTCCGCGCGCGAAGTTCAGGAAGAAGTCTTCCTGATCGAAATCAAACATTCCATAGTTATACAAACGCGCATCGCCACTGCTGTGATCACGGACTTGTATCGCGTTGTGACCGAAGCGTTCCCATACTTCGGTGCCGGGGCCGAAGGTGATCAGGGCGATGTCGAGGTTGGTGCCGGGTGCGTTTGCCGGTAGCTGCGCGTCTTGCGCCCGGGAAAAGAGCGGAAGAAGCAGCAAGGCCAGCGCGAGCACATGGCTTGCGCATCGCTTTGCCGCTGCGCTTGCCCCCATCCGCCCTTCGGGCACCTTCCC
Organism: Pseudomonadota bacterium; assembly: GCA_025351555.1. Taxonomy (GTDB): domain Bacteria; phylum Pseudomonadota; class Gammaproteobacteria; order Xanthomonadales; family Rhodanobacteraceae; genus Rudaea. The sequence goes on from JANXVS010000002.1 coordinate 1,844, forward strand.
CCGCTCGCGGGGGAAGGGAATCAAGAACGAGCCCCGCTTGCGGGGGAAGGGAATCAAGAGCGAGCCCCGCGGAGCGGGGGGAGGGGAGTCCGACTTACGCGTCATGCACGCGCACCGCAAACTGCAGTACGCGGCGGTCGTCGGCACGGGTCACGCGGAACTGGAAACTGCCGAGCACGGTTTCTTCGCCGGGTTCTGGCAGGTGGCCGAATTCGGAAGTGACCATGCCGCCGACGGTGTCGAACTCGTCGTCGGCGAACTCGCTGCCGAGGCGGTCGTTGAAGTCGGCGATCGGCGTGAGCGCGCTGACCAGGAAGCCGCCATCGGCCTGGGGCTGGATCAGCTTCTTGCGCGCCGGATCATCTTCATCGTGTTCGTCGTCGATTTCGCCGACGATTTCCTCGAGCACATCCTCGATCGTGACCAAGCCGGCCAGACCGCCATATTCGTCGATCACGATGGCCATGTGATTGCGCGACAGGCGGAACTCCTTGAGCAGGATGTTCAGGCGCTTGGATTCGGGAATCATCGCCACCGGCCGCAACAGGCTGCGGAGATTGCACGGCGTCGTGCCTTCGACGAAGCACTTGAGCAGATCCTTGGCCAGAAGAATGCCGATGATCTGGTCAGGGTCGTCGCCATGCACGGGAAAACGCGAATGGCCCGACTCGATCACATGGCGCACGATCTGGCCCAATGGCGCGTCGGCCGCCAGAGAAACCATCTGCCCACGCGGCAGCATGACGTCGGCGACGGTCAGGTCGGCTACTTCGATGGCGCCTTCGACCATCGACAGGGTGTCGTCGGAAAGCAGGCCGTTGGCCTGTGCGCTGCGCAGTTCTTCGAGCAGTTCTTCGATGTTGCGTGGCTCGCCGGAAACCAGCTGGCTGATGCGCTCCATCCACGAGCGTGCCGGCTGTGTACTAGGGTGGTCCTCGTTCATTGCTTTTTTGATGGTGCCCGCGTTGGGGCGAGCAGCATATTCTAGCGGAATTTCGATGACGTTTTATTATATGTAATAAATTCAGCAAGATACGCTTCTGTTAGCGTTATCGGAGATAGGGGTTTGCGATGCCTAACCCGGCCAGGATACGGATTTCCAGCGCCTCCATGCGGGCGGCTTCGGCATCGGATTCGTGAGCGTAACCGAGCAGATGGAGCAGGCCGTGGATGGTCAGATGGGCGTAGTGGTGGCGCAACGGCTTGGCTTGTTCGGCAGCCTCGCGCGCGACCACCGGTGCGCAGATGGCCAGATCACCGAGCAGCGGCAGTTTCACAGTGGGCGACAGTTCTGCGGGAAACGACAAGACATTCGTGGCGTAATCCTTGCCGCGATAGCGCCGGTTGAGTTCGCGGCCTTCGGCGGCGGCGACCAAGCGAATGGCGAGTTCAGCCGGTTTGCGCCGGTGCGCGCCAGCCAGGCCGGCTTCGATCCAGTGGCGAAATGAAGCCGCCGCCGGCAAGCCGCGTCGGGGCAGGGCGTAGCTGACTGCCACGACGGCTTCATTCCGACTCTGAATCGGTGCAGACGAACGTCGCGACCGATTCTTCATCGTCATCATTCTATTTTGCGCTCGGCCGGATGATTGCCGGTTTGTGGCTCGCGGTTGCCAGTATCGGCCTTAGCCTCGTCACGACTTTCATAAGCCCGCACGATGCGCTGCACCAGCGGGTGGCGCACGACGTCCTTGGCGGTGAAGAAGGTGAAGCTGATGCCTTCGACCTCGTGCAGCACCTCGATCGCATCGCGCAGACCAGATTTGATGTGGCGCGGCAGATCGATCTGGGTGGCGTCGCCGGTAACCACCGCGACCGAGCCGAAGCCGATGCGCGTCAGGAACATTTTCATTTGTTCCATTGTGGTATTTTGCGCTTCGTCTAGGATCACGAACGAATCATTCAGCGTGCGCCCGCGCATGTACGCGAGCGGCGCGATCTCGATCA
>JANXVS010000099.1 GCA_025351555.1 Pseudomonadota bacterium
CGAGTACACCGACCGACGCCAGCGGTCAGGCGCAAAATCAGCTTACGGTCGTTCTGCCTGGCAGTTACACCGTCACGGCAAAATTGGCCGATGCGGCAACCGTGCCGGTACTGACCTTCAGTTTCAATAACGCAGTAGCCAACCTGCCCTCATTGACGCCGGGGCAGATCGCCGTTGCCCATGCCATCGACAAGGCGTGTCCGGCGCTGGCAAGCATGTCCGCAGTGCAACTTACCTTGCCCCAGCAAGACCTGTTGCAGCGTTGTTCGGAAATCGTGGTGGCCTCGGGCAATAATTCTCAGCAGGTGCCGAATGCACTCACGCAGATGCTCAACAACAAGGTCCTGCCGCAGAACCAATTGGCGAATAGTGTTCAACTCAGCCAGTTTGGCAATCTGAACACGCGCCTGGCCGAATTGCGCCAGGGCGCCCACGGCATCAGCATCCACGGTCTGACGCTGGCCAATGATGGCCAAAGTCTGCCGCTGGCAATGCTCGGCGACATGTTCCACAAGGATCCCAAACAGCCCGATGACGAAGTCGGCAAGGATTTCCAGCGCTGGGGTTTCTTCGCCACGGGCATGATCGAGCGCGGTGGTTTCAGCGCAGACAGCGCGCGACCCGGTTTCGATTTCCACAATAGTTCGCTCACCGCGGGCGCGGATTATCGTTTCAGTGACGCGTTCGTCGCCGGCGGCGCTCTGGGTTACAACCAGAGCAAGTCCAGCCTGAGTCAGAATTCCGGCAAGCTCGATGTCGACAGTTTCAGCCTCAACGGCTATTTCACCTGGTACCACAACGACGATTTCTACGTCGAGGGCTCGGTGATTGTGGATTGGCTCAATTACGACCTGAGCCGCAACATCGTCTATCAGATCGCCAGCCTGTCCGGCAGTGGGTCGACTTTCGTCAACCAATCCACAAACGCATCACCGGATGGTCATCAGGCCGCGCTGTCGTTGTCGATCGGCAAGGATTTCAGCCATGGCGCGTGGACCATCAGTCCGTATGTGCGCGGGGATTACTCGCGTGTGAATCTCGGCGGATTCAGCGAAACCATCGACGATCCGAACAGTCCGGGAGCAGGGCTTGGCACCTCGGTGGAATCGCGCTCGCTGACGTCCGCGCTGGGCGTGCTGGGCGGCCGCTTCAGTTACGCCACGAGCTTTGACTGGGGCGTGCTGGTGCCGAATGCAACGATCGAGTGGAATCACGAATTCAAGAATAGCCGGCAAACCTTGGTGACCCGTTTCCTGGCCGATCCGACACAGACGCCGATCGTGGTCATCAGCAACCCGCCGGATCAGAACTATTTCAACGTGGGCATCGGCCTGAACGCCGTGTTGCCACAGGGGCGTTCGGGCTTTGTCACTTGGGAGCATCTGGTCGGCTTTGCCGGTGCGCACGAAAATCGCTTCTCGCTTGGCATCCGGATCGAGTTCTGAACATGCAGCGATACAGCGCATCCGCGGCACTGCCGCTTGCATCTGCTGCCATGCGCACGGCATGCTATAGCTGCCGCGTACGCCAGTGCCGAAGCGGGGAGCAACAGCCATTGCAAGGGGACTTGGGGAACCAACCGGTCAGCGCATGATTGAATTCGGGCACAGCTCTCACGTTGGCTTGCGACGCGAGCACAACGAAGACACCTACTACGCCGATGCCGAACTCGGCCTGTGGCTGGTCGCCGATGGCATGGGCGGCCACGAGCATGGCGAGGTCGCCAGCGCGCTGGCGCGCGACACGGTCGTACGCGAAATCAGCGAAGGCGCAGCGCTGGCCTTGGCGGTGCAGCGCGCCGACGAAGAAATCATCCATCACTCCAGCAAGAAAGCCGAAGCGTTGCCAATGGGCACCACCATCGCCGCGATCCGCATGCAGGGCGGCGACTACGAAGTCTGCTGGGTCGGCGATAGTCGCGTATACATGTGGAATGGTGAACTCAAGCAATTGTCGCAGGATCATTCCTACGTACAGGAACTGATCCAGCAGGGTGCGATCACGCACGAGCAGGCGAAAACGCATCCGCACCGCAACGTCGTCACCCAGGCGCTCGGCGTCACCGATCCGGCAAGCCTGCGCGTGGAAACGATTCGCGGCACGCTCGTCGCCGGCATGCAGATCCTGCTGTGCTCGGATGGCCTGACCGAGGAAGTTGATGACAAGGACATCGCCAGCGTGCTCGCGCGCCAGGACCTATCTGCGCAGGAGTGCGTCGATCATCTGATCCTGGCGGCGCTTGATGGCGGCGGATCCGACAACGTCACCGCGATCCTGATCCGCAACCGCTGAAGTCTCCGCGCGGCGCTCAGCCGCCCTGGGCTTCGGCCTTCGCCAGATCTGCCTTGAGCTTCAACAGCTCGGCATTGTTCGGCGCGGCGCGCAAACCTTCGTCCAGAAGAACATCTGCACCGGTGTACGCGCCGTTCTGTAGCGCACTGCGCGCGCCTGCCTCATAGAACTTCGCGATGCGCGCCAAACCCGCGGTCGCAGCAGCATTTCCAGGCTCGCGCCTGAGCACCTCGAGGAAAAAGTCGATCGCGTTGTCGCCGGGTGGAAACCCCATTTTTTCGCCACCGTTCTTCAGCCCATAGGAAAAATATTCGTCGGCGCGTGCGAGCATGGTCGGCAAGTCAAGTTTCGCCATCGCCGCATTCGCAGCATTGTCGTGCGGCAGCACTGGCAGTGGTGATGACTCAATGACGGGCGTTACTGACGGCGGCGTGCTCGCCGCCGATTCTGCTGGCGGATGCATCCAGCGCCAGCCCAATGCAATTGCAACGACAAGCACGACTGCACCGACGCCGATCAGCGCCAGTCGCAAACCGCCTGGTGCGGTTTTCATCGGCTGCGAAACCGCCTTCGATGAGGCTGTCGATCCGCGGGCGGCACTCGCCCCCGTGCTTGCGGCGCGCCGACGCACGCTGCGTTGCTCGCGCGCCGAGTTGGCGGCCTGCGGGTTGGCTTGTACCAGACGATCGCAGGCTGAGATAAATGCCTCGCCGTCGGCGAAGCGCTGATCCGGATTCTTCGCCATCAGACCATCGATCAGTGGCTGCAGCCACGCCTGTTGTGCCGGCAACCGCGGCACCGGCTCGGTGACGTGCATCAGCGCAATTGCATAAGCATCGGGACCTTCGTAAGGCTTGATCCCGGTCAAGGTCTCGAACAGTACTGCGCCCAGACTGTACAGATCCGAACGGCCATCCACGGGCGTGGCTTGCGCCTGCTCGGGGCTCATGTAGTCCGGCGTGCCGATGACATTGCCCGCCATTGTCGCCGCACTCACGGACTTCATCGCCTTGGCAATGCCGAAATCGGCGAGCACCGCCGTGCCATTGGCGCGGAACATGATGTTGCCGGGCTTCACATCGCGATGCACGAAACCCTTCTCATGCGCATAGGCCAGCCCCGAGGCGATATCGCGCGCGATTTCCAGCGCCGCGGCAGTGCTCAGGCCATCCATGCGCTCGCGCAAGGTTCCGGCAGGCAGATATTCGCTGGCCAGATAGTAGACACCGTTATACGAACCAATATCGTGCACGGTCATCAGGTGCGGGTGCGTGAGCTTGGCAGTGATCCGCCCTTCCTTCATGAACTGCTCGCAGAAGGTTTCGTTCGCCGCGAGCACCGGCGACATCACCTTCAGCGCCACTTCGCGATCGAGCGACTCCTGCATGGCCAGATACACCGTGGCCATCCCGCCCTCGCCGAGCGTCCTGAGCAATTTGAAACCGGGAATCTGGACGCTGTCGGTCATGCGAAGTTAGTCATTGCTGAACAGTCTTAGGGCCGCACACAGAAAACCGTCGACGCGATGCCGAGAGTGCGAGCATGAGTTTGCTGCGCGGCAGCAGGCAACTGCCGCGCGAAGATCACGTTAGGGAGCTGATGCGCGCAATTGCTTGAGTGCGCTGTCGAAGCGCCCCATCGAATAATTGTTTTCGTCCTTGACCGCGTCGTACAGGCCGTCAAGCCGCGCATGCATTCTCGCGCCACGCTCCTTGTCCAGCTTGCCATCGTTCTCGAACGCGACCACTACGGACTGCGAAGCCATGGCGACTTGCTCGGCAGAGGAGAAATCACGGAACTCACCGCGATCACCATCGGCGACGATGCTGGCGAGGATGACATCCAGACTCGCGGCGTCATAGTTGTAGGCAGCCACTTTCGGCAAGGCATCGGCGAGCGTCGCGCG
>JANXVS010000134.1 GCA_025351555.1 Pseudomonadota bacterium
GAACACGTCGATGTCGCCGTGCGCACCGGGATGCAGATACAAATAGGACTTGCCCCATGGATCCTTCGGTGACTTGTCCAGGTAGCCGTGCCAGTTCGGCGCTTCCGGCACGCCACTGGGCTTGTGCACCAGTGCATCCAGCCCTTGTTCGGTGCCGGGATAAGTATAATTATCCAGTTTATATGTATTGAGGGCAGTGACGATCGCCTGGATATCCTGCTTCGCGCGTACCTGTCGCGCCTCACCGGGATGCTCCATCACTCGCGGCACCACGATCGCAGCGAGAATGCCGAGGATCACCACGACGACGAGGATTTCGATCAATGTGAACCCGCGTGCCACGCGCGGGTTACCGACCAGAGTGAAGCCGCGCGCAGCAGCTGGAGAGTACGCGATCCGCATGATTCCACCTTGTATTGCCGGTTGCCTGCGCTGATCATAGCAAAGCATGAGCATCGAACCCGCCGCTGACCTCAACACCGCCTGGAGTGCGCGCGACCTTGCCGCGATCTGGCATCCGTGCACGCAGATGCGCGACCACGCCGGTAGCGTGCCGATGATTCCCATCGCGCGTGGCGATGGCGCCTGGCTGATAGATCAGAACGGCAAACGCTATCTGGATGCGATCAGTTCGTGGTGGACCAATCTGTTCGGTCACGCCAATCCGCGCATCGCGGCAGCGATCAAGGATCAGCTGGATCGGCTGGAGCACGTGATCTTTGCCGGCTTCAGCCACGAGCCGGCGATCCGGCTGGCCGAGGAATTGTTGCGTATCGCCCCGCCGGGATTGGCGCGCGTGTTCTATGCGGACAACGGTTCCAGCGCAGTCGAAGTCGCGCTGAAGATGAGCTTTCACTACTGGCGAAACCTGGGCCGGAGCGGCAAGACGCGCTTTGTCGCCCTGACCGGGAGTTATCACGGCGAAACGCTCGGTGCGCTGTCGGTGACGGATGTTCCGTTGTACCGCGCCACTTATGCGCCACTGCTGAATCAACCTATCTTCGTCGATTCGCCGGATTGCTACATGCGCGAACCCGGTGAATCCTGGCGCGAGCATTCGCTGCGAAAGCTCGCAGACATGCGTGCGGCGCTTGAAACACACAGCGAGGAAATCTGTGCCGTCATCGTCGAGCCGCTGGTGCAGTGCGCCGGCGGCATGCGCATGTACCATCCGGCATATCTGACTGGGCTGCGCCGGCTCTGCGATGAATTCGGCGTGCACCTGATTGTCGATGAAATCGCCGTCGGGTTCGGTCGCACCGGTACGCTGTTCGCGTGCGAGCAGGCCTGCTCTGATCAGCAACGATTCACGCCGGACTTCCTGTGCCTGTCGAAGGGATTGACTGGCGGCTTCCTGCCGCTGTCGGCGGTGCTCACGACCGCAAGTATCTATGAAGCATTTTACGCAGAATATACAAGTAGAAAGGCGTTCTTGCATTCGCACAGCTATACCGGAAATCCACTCGCCTGCCGTGCGGCGCTGGAGACGCTGGCGATCTTCCGCGACGAGCCGGTGCTGGAACGCACCCGCGCGCTGGCGGCGCATCTGGCAACCCGGCTTGTCGCGGTCGCCGATCATGCACATGTCGCCGAAGTGCGCCAGACCGGAATGATTGCGGCGATCGAACTGGTGCGCGACAAGTCCACGCGCGCCCCGTTTTCCGCGGCCGAACGCCGCGGCTTGCGCGTCTATCTGCATGGTCTGGAGCGTGGCGTGCTGCTGCGCCCGCTTGGCGATGTGGTCTACTTCATGCCGCCGTACGTGATTACAACGGACGAGATCGATTTGATGGTCGACGTCGCCATCGCCGGTATCGAACGCGCGGTCGCGTGATTTTTGGAAGAGTCTTATGCGCATCCCCCGTATTTTTACCGATCAACCACTGCCGGTCGGCCAGGAAGTGCTTCTGCCCGAGCAGGCCGGCGAGCATGTGGCGCGCGTGTTGCGGCTGGAACACGGCCACCCTCTGATCCTGTTCAATGGCGACGGCCGCGAATATGACGCGCGGCTGACGACGCTGGCCAAGCGTGCGGTCAGCTCGGAAATCATCGCCGTGCGCGAAGTCGATCGCGAGGCGCCGCTGCGCCTGACACTGGCCCAAGGCATCGCGCGCGGCGAGAAGATGGACTGGATCCTGCAAAAAGCGACAGAACTGGGCGTTTCCCGAATCGTGCCGCTGGTGACGGAACGTACCGAGGTCAAGCTCGACGAGGACCGTGCCGAACGCCGCCTGGCACACTGGCACAGCGTTATCGCCGGCGCCTGCGAACAGTGTGGGCGTACGCGGCTGCCCGTGCTGGAACCGCCGCAGCGGCTGGATCGCTGGTTGGGTTCACTGGGCGAGGATGCTGCAATCCGGCTTGCGCTGCTGCCCGAAGGCGATACGCATTTGCAGCAATTGCCACAAATGGACAATGGCGCCTTGCTGGTGGTCGGCCCGGAAGGCGGCTTTTCCGAACACGATATCGTGCTGCTGGCTCAGGGCCGGTTCCGCGGCCTGCGTCTGGGTCCGCGCATCCTGCGCACGGAGACGGCAGGAGTCGCGGCGCTGGCGGCATTGCAAGCGTTATACGGCGATTTATAGGCAGCGTTTTCCGCAACCAGCGAGCGAAATCTGGTTACGCCGCTGCCATCGCCTGCGCGATCAGATTTTCAATTTCGCCGAGATTGGGAATCATCGCTTGATCGTCACGCACCAGCACATGGCCGTGCACGCCCGGCGGGTGCGCGCTTTCATCGCCGGTCGGGATCAACAGATCCGGCGTCACCGTCGTCAACCGCGGGAAACCCTGCGCGAGCAGCGCCATGAACGGCATCTTGGCATTGCCGCCGAGCGCCTTGAGCACGGCGACCTTGGCGTTGCTGTAGCTTTCCTGCTTCGCGCTGCCGGACAGCATTGCGAACGAGAACAGCGGCAAGCGCCAGCCACGCCAGGACAAGCGGCCGAGGAGCCACTCCGGCGCATTGGCGATTTTCTCCGGCACCGAATAGGTGATGACCTCGGCAACGGTGGCGTTGGGCAGCAAGACGCGCCCTCCCGTCACCGGGATCATGAGCCCGCGGATTTCACGTGTATTGGATTCGGCCACTATCGTTCCTCAACTTTTGCCGTAATCGGCAATCATCTTTTGCGCCAGTTGCTTTGGCGAGCCGATGAAACTCACCACACCCGCCTCGCGCGCGCCGTCGACCATCGAGCTGACCACGCACGTATCCGGATCCTGCACCCAGATGACGCCGCCTTTGGATTTCATATACTGACTGCCTTCGATCGCGTCGTGCGCCATGCCAGAAAAGATGATCGCACCGGCCTTGGCGGCGAATTGATCGGCCATGTCGCGCAGCACCAGATCGATCGATGGGCTGTACGGCATTTTTTCCGGCAGCTGCGCCAGGGTAACGACACCTTCTGCATCAACCTGCAGCCGGTGCGTGGTCGGCACTACCAGAATTTCGCCGTGGCCGACGCGTTCGCCGTGACTCGGATTACGTACGGTGAGCGCGACCGCCTTGGCCAGTTGCGCCGACATCAGTTCGAGAAATTCCTCGCTCATGTGCTGGGCCAAGACGAATAGCACGGGAAAGCCTGCCGGCAGTGTATAGAGGAAATCGCGTACCGCTTCCGGACCACCGATCGAGGCACCCAGCACGAACACGCGATCGATCCCGGTTCCGGTGCCGAGCTTGAGTTTCTTTGGCTGTGCGCGAACGCCATCGAGCCACGCTTCGGCTGTCTGGTTTGGATTTTGATACGTCTGTGGGGCCACCGCCTCTTCCATCGGCATCAGTTCCAGCGAAAGACCGTCCACCGGAATCACCGGTGCTGCGCTCGAGGGGTCAACCTGCGGAGCCAGATAGTCGGCCGCCGCAACTTTCTCGATCCCGAATTTCGCCGGCCCCGTGGGAACTGGACCGGCGGCTGGGTCATCATTGAACGGCTCGAGATTCCATTCCGGCGGCAGCAAGGGTCCAGCATTTTCCGCGGGAGCAGGCGCCCGCTGGCCGGGCTTGAACGTGCCATCGATCGCTTCCGGAATAGTTGCGGCCGCGGCATCCAGATGGTCGAAAATCGCCGGGAACTCGTCATGCGTATCGGCCAGCTCATCCACCACGGCAATCCGGGCAGCAGGCGGCTGTTCGGCGACGCCAAGATCGTAGGGAATGTCGATCGATTCGATATCGATCGCGCCGATATTTTGCGCGCTATTGTCACCATCGCTCGCGCCAATCGGCGCATAGGCCAGATCGAAATCTGACGGCAGGCTGATATCGGATTCGGTCGCGGTCGCGGTCGGTTGCGCAGCATCGGCCGCCGCGAACAACGCATCCAGTTCTGCGGCGAAATCGCTGGTGGCGCCGGCCACCACGACGGTTTTCGCCGGCGCCGATGCAGGCGCTGTGGGTTCGCCCAGGTCAGCGAATTCACCCAGATCAGCGAATTCGCCCAAGGCGGCGATATCCAGCGCGGCGGCATCCAGTTCAGCCGGCTGCAGTTCATTAAGGACGAATTCCGGCAACGGCATTTCAACTGTCGGCGTTTCGGATGCTGCCGCCAGCAGGGTCGATGTGGTTGCCGCGACTTCGTGCGCGGGCATGACCAGATCGGGTTTGATAACATCGGGCGCAACCAAATCCGACGCAAATTCGGCGGCGTGCTCGCCGGGCTTGTCCGCGACCGGCACAAACGATGCTGAGGTTTGCACCGGTGTCGGCACCGCCTCGGCCCCGGCTGGACGCGGTGACTCGGCCCGGTCGGGCTGCTTGAGAATTTTCGCCGCAAGATTGCGTGCCCAGCGCGCGTGATCCCAACCGGAAAGATTCGCCGAAACCTGCGCCTCGTTGAAGACGACTTCGTAGTCGCCTTCATCGAGCAGGTCATAGACATGATCGATATGCGCGTCGTTGTCGGAATCCAGATTGACAATCACTACGCGCGCGCCGGAGCCTTCGAGCTTGTCACGGTCGATATCGGCCGTGAGCGCTTCGTAGACGATGGCCGCGCCCAGTTCCTTGAGCGCATCGCGCAGATGCCCGCCAAACTGGTTGGTCTGGTACAGCAGCGCAACGCCAACGGGTGATCCGGTTTCAGGCACGACTCAACCTCAAGGTTTCCTGGACATTGCGCAACAGATCGGCTTCCTGGTAGGGTTTGCCCAGATAGCGTTCGACGCCGATTTCCAGCGCGCGCTGGCGATGCTTTTCACCGGTGCGCGAGGTGATCATTATGATCGGTACGAGTTTGAGGCGCGGATCGTTCTTCATGTAGGTAGCCAACTCGTAGCCGTCCATGCGCGGCATCTCGACGTCGAGCAGGACGATATCCGGCACCTTGTCTTGCAGTTTCTCCACGGCATCCAGACCGTCCTTGGCAGTGACCACATCCATGTCGTTGCGCTCGAGCACACGCGTGGTGACCTTGCGCATGGTGATCGAATCGTCCACCACCATGATCAGCGGATGCGCGCGGCGTTCGAACACCGGCTGTGGCGGAGCGATCGTCGGGGCCACGGCTTCGCCAGCTTCCACGCGCTCGCGTAGTGCAGCAGCGCGGCGAACCAGCGGCGCCAGATCCAGAATCATCACGACGGAACCGTCGCCCATGATGGTGGCGCCGAAGATGCCGGGCACCGAACTGATCTGCGGGCCGACCGACTTGACCACGATTTCGCGCGAGCCGATGACGCCATCGATACGCACGGCGGCGCGCTGGTCGCCGGTACGAGTCATGAGCAAGGGCAGCTGCGCTTCGTCGATGATGCGCGATGCCGGCATGTTCAACAGATGCGACAATTCGTAGATCAGGTATTCGTCGCCGGCGTAGGTGTAGGCCGGATTGGGCTTGGCCAAGCGCCGTTCCAGATCGTCGCGCGCGATACGTACCACGCCCTGCACCGACGACATCGGCACCGCGTACGTCGCTTCGCCCAGTCGCACCAGAATGGCCTGGGTGACGGCCAGGG
>JANXVS010000155.1 GCA_025351555.1 Pseudomonadota bacterium
CTGCGCCGGCCCCTCCATGGGTCGGTCTGCACACCAAATGCTACGCACTTTTGGCGGCCTCCCCCGTATTTCTGCCGGCGTCCGTGATGGCTAATATCAAGGCGCCCGCCATTACGGCTGGCGTTTTGTTTGCAGTGCAACAAAATCCTTCGTAGGATGCGCGATTCTGCGGCCGCGGATGCGGCCGGAATTCCGGAGTCGTAACCCATGCGTTCCCATTACTGCGGTCTCGTCGATGAGGCCCTGATCGATTGCGACGTCACTCTCTGCGGCTGGGCTGACACCCGGCGCGATCATGGCGGCGTGATCTTCATCGATCTGCGCGATCACGAAGGCATTGTCCAGGTGGTGATCGAGCCGGACAACGCCGCCGCGTTCGCCACGGCTGAGCAGGTACGCTACGAATATTGTTTGCGCATTGCGGGAAAAGTGCGCAACCGACCGGCGAGCCAGATCAACGAACGCCTGGGTACCGGCAAGGTCGAAGTATTGGCGGCAACCGTCGCGGTGCTCAATGCCGCCGCGCCTTTGCCGTTCATGCTCGATGACGCCGTCGGCGAGGACGCGCGCCTGCGCTATCGCTACCTGGACATCCGTCGCCCGGACATGCAGCGCAAGTTGCGTATGCGCACGAAGCTGGTTTCCGCCCTGCGCCATCATCTGGACGCGCGCGGTTTCCAGGACATCGAAACGCCAATCCTGACCAAGGCCACGCCGGAAGGAGCGCGTGACTACCTGGTACCTTCGCGTGTGCATCCGGGCGAGTTCTTTGCCCTGCCGCAGTCGCCGCAACTGTTCAAGCAATTACTGATGATGGCCGGCATGGATCGTTACTACCAGATCGCGCGTTGCTTCCGCGATGAGGACTTGCGCGCCGATCGCCAACCCGAATTCACGCAGCTCGACATGGAGTTCGCCTTTGTCGAAGAGCGCGACGTGCAGGACGCGGTCGAGAGCATGATCCGCGAAGTCTTCAAGGAAGTTGTCGACGCTGATCTTGCTGATCCGTTCCCGCGCATCACCTACGCCGAGGCGATGCGTCGTTACGGCTCGGACAAACCCGACTTGCGTATACCTTTTGAACTTGTGGATATAGCCGAACAGGTAAAGCATGTCGAGTTCAAGGTTTTCAGTGGCCCGGCCAACGATCCCGGTGGGCGCGTTGCCGCACTGCGTCTGCCCAACGGCGCGGCGCAACCGCGCAAATACCTCGACGATCTGGGCCTCCACGTCGCCAAGTACGGTGCCAAGGGTCTTGCATGGATCCGCATCGACGACATCGCCAAGGGTCGCGAAGGTATGACCTCACCGATCATCAAGTTCCTCGATGAGCAAGCGCTGCAGGGCATTCTCGACGCCGTGGGCGCGCAGAGCGGCGACGTGATCTTCTTCGGCGCCGGCCCATACAAGACCGTCAGCGACTTCATGGGCGCGCTGCGCATCAAGATTGCCCGCGACAATGGTCTGGTCGAGACCGCGTGGAAGCCGCTGTGGGTCACGGATTTTCCGATGTTCGAATACGACCACGACGCCAAGCGCTACGTCGCCCTGCATCATCCGTTCACGGCACCGAACACTGACGACGTTGCCGATCTGCGCGCGACCGCCGCGACCGCGGTTTCGCGCGGCTATGACATGGTGCTCAACGGCAACGAGATCGGGGGCGGTTCGATCCGTATCCATCGCCCCGAGATGCAGAGCGCAGTGTTCGATCTGCTCGGCATTGGTGCTGACGAGGCGCAGGCAAAATTCGGATTTCTGCTCGAAGCGCTCAAATACGGCGCGCCGCCGCATGGCGGCATCGCCTTCGGCATCGACCGCATCGCCGCACTCATGGCCGGCACCGAGTCGATTCGCGACGTGATCGCGTTCCCGAAAACCGCCAGCGCCCAGGATCTGATGACCGCCGCACCGTCGACGGTGCCGGAAGCGCAGTTGCAGGAGTTGCATGTGCGTGTGGTGAAGCCGGTGAAGGGCGCGTAAGGCGAGCATGAAGTCGAGCGTGAACGAACACGTCTTCCTCCTCCACGGCCTGTGGATGCGCGCCTTCACCCTGACGATGCTGCAGCGTCGGCTTGGTCGGGCGGGTTATGCGGTCGAACTGTTCGATTACGCCAGCGTGCTGAGCGCCCCTGATGTGGGCGTCGAGCGTTTGCTGCAGCGGGCGCAGGCGCTAAAAAGTAAAAAAATCCACTTTGTCGGACACAGCCTGGGGGGACTGCTCGCGTTGCAGGCGCTGCAACGCGCGCCCCAGCTGACCCGTGGCCACGTGGTGTGTCTGGGTTCGCCGCTGCGTGGGAGCGCGCTCGCGCGCGGCGTTGCGCGCTTGCCGGGCGGCGCGTTCGTGATCGGCAAGAGTCTGGGTATTCTGCGCAACGGCATCGAACGCTGGGAAGGCACGCAACCGGTCGGCGCGATCGCGGGTCGCCTGCCGATGGGACTCGGATTTGTGCTGGGTTCGCTTTCGTCGCCGCACGATGGCACCGTGAGCGTAGCCGAGACTGAACTGCCTGGGTTGACCGACCATTGCATCGTGCCGGCAACGCATACCGGTCTGCTTTTTTCCGAACAGGCCGCCGCGCAGGCGATCGCGTTTCTGCGCGGTGCTCGCTTTGCGCGGACCTCGTGACACAGGCTGGCGTAGCCACCGTGTTAGAATTTCGTGCTTGCAAACCACATTCAAAACCCTATGGCCGGTCGTTTCCGTCTTTTGTTTGGCGCCTGTCGTCTGCCGTGACCCGCATCCTTGGTATTGATCCGGGTTCGCAGCGTACCGGCGTCGGCGTGATCGACGCCGATGCCACAGGCACGATGCGACATGTGTTTCACACCGCGGTGAAACTTCTCGACAACGAGACCTTTCCGCTGCGGTTGAAACAGATCTTCGACGAGCTGTGCACCTTGATCGACGAACACCGGCCCGATGAAGTGGCGATCGAGAAGGTATTCATGGCGCGCAACCCGGATTCGGCGCTCAAACTCGGCCAGGCGCGCGGCGCGGCGATTTGCGCGGCCGTGCACAAGGGCCTGACGGTAACCGAATATGCGCCGAAGGAAATCAAGCAGGCCGTGGTCGGCAGCGGCGGTGCCGACAAGGCCCAGATCCAACATATGGTCGGTGTACTTTTGAACATTTCCCAAAAGCTGCAAGCCGACGCGGCTGACGCGCTCGCGGTCGCGCTGACGCATGCGCACACGCGCGCAAGCATTGATCGACTGGGAATTCCACGCGCTGCCTGGAGACGCCGGCGATGATCGGGCGGCTCAAGGGAATACTCGCGTCGAAGCAGCCGCCATGGCTGCTCATCGACGTCGGCGGCGTTGGTTACGAATTGCAGGCGCCGATGTCGACGGTGTTCGATCTGCCGGAAATCGGGCGCGAGGTCACCCTGTTCACCCACTACGCGGTCAAGGAAGACAGCGTCGCGCTGTACGGGTTCCTGCGCGAAAACGAACGCACCCTGTTCCGCACCATCCAGAAGGTCACCGGTATTGGTGCCAAGATCGCGCTGGCCGTGCTATCGGGCGCATCGGTGGATGAGTTCGCGCGTCTGGTGCACAGCGGCGACATCGCTGCGCTGACGCGCATTCCCGGCATTGGCAAGAAGACCGCCGAGCGCATCGTGGTCGAACTGCGCGATCGCGTGGATGGTCTCACGTTGGCCGTACCTGGATTCGGCGGCGGCGGGCTACCCAGGGATCCCGTGACTGAAGCGACGGTCGCGCTGCAACAGCTCGGCTACAAGCCGGTCGAGGTCGCGCG
>JANXVS010000213.1 GCA_025351555.1 Pseudomonadota bacterium
CTACGCCCCGATCTTTACCTCGAAGTGGAACTGGTGCGTAAAGAAAAGGGAATCGTCGTCGAGCCGCACTGGTAACAATTTAGTCACTGCGCCCGCTGCTCATCCAGCGTCAACGCCACCTTGTCGCGCAGATACACCGGCAGCGCATATTCCGGACTGACGCCGCGGCCGGCGGCGAACTGCGGTTGCGCCAGCCGGGCGATGGCATGTGCTTGCGGATAGCGCGCGCCATCGGCCCAGCGCGGCGGCCCGGACAAGCGTGCCGCCAGCGCATCGCGATAGGCATCCCAACCGCTGCCGATGACGCTCCATTGTTTACTTTGCGGCAAAATCAACTTTTCCGCACGTCCGACGGATTCCTCGTCAATGGCTTCGACCAAGCCACCGGGGCCGCGCCGAAACGTGCCGGCATAGACTTCGCCCATGCGTGCGTCGATCACGGCCAGGATGGTGTCATCTTGCGCATCGACCGGCACATCCTGCGCCAGCGCAGCCAGCGACGACACCGGCACGACCGGAATATCCAGGCCCAGCGCCAGTCCCTGCGCGACCGAAATCGCCAGCCGCACGCCAGTGAACGCGCCGGGACCGCGGCCAACGGCGATGCCATCGAGCTGGCGCCGCGATAGGCCGGCCTCGGCCAGCAACGAATCGATCATCGGCAATATCAGCTCCGCGTGCCGGCGCGGCGCCAGTTCGCTGCGTTCGAGCAAACTATCACCGCGCAGCAAGGCCGCTGAGCAGGATTCAGTCGAGGTGTCGAGCGCGAGCAGGTTCATGCCAGCCATAAAGTTTTCCATTGGTGATGATTGCGCTCAGCGCAATGCCGAAGCCGGAACCGCCGCATACCAATCCACTTTGCGGGTCAGATACATCAGCGCCGCCACTATTGCTAGCAACGCCAAAGCACCCATCAGCAGCGAGTATTGCTCGCTCACAATCAAACCGTACAGCAGTGCGTAGACCAGCGCCAGCATCGCGCCCAGGCTCAGGCCCGCGCGCCGCGCGCGCAGCACCGCGCCAGCATAGCCGGCAACGATCGCCACCATCGCCACGGCTGCCGCAAGATACGCGAATGCAAACCCGATCTGCTCTGACAACGCCAGCAGCACGACATAAAACGTGGTCAATGCGATCCCGACCAGTAGATATTGCACTGGATGTACGCGCAGCTTTTTCAACACCTCGAACAGGAAGAATGCGACGAAGGTCAGCGCGATGAACAGCACGCCGTACTTTCCGGCGCGCTCGTTCTGTTGGTACACGCTGGCCTGCTGATACAACGCCACGCCAAACCCTGACGCCGTCACGTCCTGGTTGCGCTGCGCATCCTGCTGCCAATGCTGGCCGAAGTTGCGGTTGAGGTCGAGCACCTGCCAATGCGCTTCGAAGCCGTGCGCATCGACCTGCCGAGACGCCGGCAGGAAAGCGCCGTCGAAACTCGGATCCGGCCAGGGCGCGCTCAAGCTCGCCTCGGTGCGCCGTGCGAGCGGCAACAAGGCGAGGCTTTGCGTACCGGCTAGGGTCATTTCCAGTTCGAAGGGATACTTGTCCTTGAATTCGGCCAGACCGAGCTTGAATACATCTAGCGGCACGGCAATGGTGCTCAAGTTACCGACGTCGGCGCTGCCCGGCCCAAAATTGTATTGCGCGCCGGCAAAGCGCAGCGCCGACACGCGACGGATGCCGCGCACATCACTGACCGGCAGACGCAGCTCGGCGTGATCCCACAAATAGGTTGTCTCCGCGCCGCTGAGTGCCTTGAGGTCGTCGCCCAGAAACTCCCCGCTCAGTTTGAGCTCGCTGGTGTATACCGGCGCGGTGTAGATGCCGTAAGCGCGCGTCTCCGGCGCGAGCACACCGTGGATATCGAGCCGATCCGGCAGCAGGATCTCGGTGCTTTCCTGGGTGATCCAACCGGTGCTGGTTTGCACGCGTACCCGCTTTGGAATCGCCAGCACCGGCCCGCCAAACCGTTGACGGCCACCCCAGCTCGCCGCGATCGACGCAATTGCGCCATCACGCAACGCGTTGCGTTCGCCGATCAGTCCCTGCACCTGCGCGAGCGGAATCAACATCAGCAGTGCAAGAAAACCGATGCCGAGCACCTTGAACGTGATCGA
>JANXVS010000255.1 GCA_025351555.1 Pseudomonadota bacterium
TGGCCCGCGGCCGTTGCGGCGGTGCCGAGCATGGCGCTGGCGACTATTGCTGTAAGTGTGTGCTTGAACATGACCTTCTCCTCGCCAACCGGGCTGAAGAACCCGGAGTGCGCACAGTCTGGGCCTGAAAGTATACCTCGCGCAGTGGCGGAAGTGCTACTTTTATGGCGAAAACGGACAAGTCAATGTTTGCGTTTACTCGAATCCGTTCGCGAAGATGCGTTCGCGCGTTGATTCATAGGCGCCAACATCAATGAAACCGAGGTCGACGCGCGGGTGCCCGTCCAGATCGTAGCTGCTGGATCCGCCGAAAGGTGAGTTCAGGCCTCGATTGACCAATGGCGAACCGGCAGCGGGGTGAAAATCCAACGCACCAACGAAGCGTGGGTCTATCCCCAAGTCGTTGCCCACGTCGGCCTGAACGAGGGGAGCGGTGACGATGCTGCTGTAACCCCAGTATCCGAGGTTGCTGTACAGCCAGATTCGAATCGGCTCGCCGGAGTTGCGGCTGTTGAAGTCGATGCCGCCGGCGATGGCATTGTTCACCAGGCGGAATGCGGTGCCACCATTGGAGTCGAGCAGCGCACCGAAACCGGCGCCGTTGAGCGACAGCGTGTTGTTGTGCATGTAGACGGTTTCTGACGAAGTCTCGGCGAAGATCGCGAGATTCGCATAGTTGCTGCTGGAATCGCCGATGACATTGTTGATGAAATAGACGTCGGCGAACGCGTTCAAGGTGACGACATTGGTGAAGATAGTGAACGGTGACGTCGCCGTGTTGTGGCTGCTCAGGACAATGACGTTCTGCATGCGCAGGTCCTGTTCCAGTGCACCGAACAGCGATAATGCCGCCGATTCGCCATTGGCGCTGGTCGCGCCATTGCGCAAGGTGAGATTGCTGACTGACAACGTCGTACCCGGAGCATTGCCGGTATTGTTGACGCTGAGCACCGCAGTGACGTTTTGACCATCCAGGATCGTGGCGCCGGCTTGCGGGTGCTGAAAATCGCAAGGATCGTGGTCAAAGTACCAACCACCCGAAATGCTCAGGTTGTGCGGCTGCGAGCTGCTGTAGCTGAACATCTGGCCGCCGGTGAAGTAGGTTCCTTCCATCAGCCGGATTTCGTCGATGAGGTTGGCGCTGACGCTGGCGTCCGCGAAGGCTTGGCGCAGCTGGGCCTCATTGCTCACGCAGACAGGGTCCGCATGACAGGTCACATTGGCAAGCCAGACCAACGCGAACAACGACAAGGCGCGATGCAAGCTCATGACGAATCTCCCGATGCCCAGCTGATGCATTGTATACCCAACCGCGCACTGGGGCTGGAAAAGCCATCACTGCCGTTATCGGCTGCGCCTGACATGCGGTACCCTTGTGCGCAGGCATCGTTGGAACGGGTTGTGATATGTCCAGCAAAAAGACGCCGCTGAGCGACACCCGGCTCGATCGCATCGTCGCTAATGCGCGCCGCGATGCCGAGCAGCGCGAGCTGGGCTATCGCGAACGCGCATTGAAAATGTATCCGTGGATCTGCGGACGTTGCGCGCGCGAATTCACCCGCGCCAACCTGCAGGAACTCACAGTGCACCATCGCAATCACGATCACGACTACAACCCACCGGACGGCAGCAACTGGGAGCTGTTGTGTGTGTATTGCCACGACAACGAGCACTCGCGCTACATCGACCATGCGGCGGGCGCGGTTTCTAGCGCAGAGAAAGCGGCGCCGGCGACAGGCAATCCGTTTGCGAATCTGAAGGATTTGCTCAAACGCGATTAGCGTTGTTCGTCATCGCGCCAAAGCGCGCGCCAGCCTTCGGTGCCGAGGGCGCGCAAGGTGGCGATATTGCGCCGATAAATACTGTCGGTGTCGGCCATGGATTCAGTTGCATGGGTGACGCTGGCTTCGCGCAATAGATGCAGGATCGGATACGGCGAACGATTGCTGCAATTCTCGACTGCGTCGGCATCGGCATCAGCGAAGCGGTAGTCGGGATGAAAACTGGCGATCTGTGTATGGCCCTGGAATTTCAGTGAGCGCAGGATTGCGTCGGCGATGTCGAGGAAATCGTTGTAGTTGGAAAAATCCGTCAGCACGAAGGGATGGATCAGCAGCGTCGTCTCGCAGATCTGTGCGTCGGTCGATTGCAGCGTTTGCAGTTCTTGCGCCAAGTCGATCACGAGTGCGTCCGTGCTGCGTGCTTGGCTGACGCGGAAACGGATGCGTTGCTGGATGAAGGGCGCGCGCGCAAACGGGCAGAGGTTGAGCCCAATCACGGCGCGTTCGAGCCAGCGCTGCGTCGCCGCGATGATCACTGCATCAGCATCTGCTTGCGACGACGGACTCATCGCTCAGATGCGCGTGACGCGAAGTTTGCGGCCCTTGATCTTGCCAGCGGGCAGCCGGGCCAGCGCCTTGTCGGCTACCGCGCGTGCAATCGCCACGTAGGAGCGCGTGGCGAAGACATCGATCTTGCCGATCGCATCGACAGGCAGGCCGGCATCACCCGTCAACGCGCCGACGATATCGCCGGGGCGCAGCTTGTCGCTGCGGCCGGCGTCGATACGCAGGGTCACCATCGCCGCGGGCAGGCCGTGCTGGGTTTTCATGGCGAGCGGGTCCGCCTTCAACCATCTCAGTGGTTTTCCCTGCGACTTTTCCAATGCGATCGCCCGCGTTATTTCGCGTGGCGTGACCAGGCTCAACACCAAGCCGCCGCGTCCCGCGCGCCCGGTGCGGCCAATGCGATGCAGATACGTATCCTGATCGTGTGGCAATTCGTAGTTGATCACAGCCGCCAGATCCTTGATGTCGAGTCCGCGCGCGGCTACGTCGCTGGCGATCAGCACGCTGCAACTGCGATTGGCGAAACGCACCAGCACTTCGTCGCGGTCACGCTGCTCGATATCACCGTGCAGGGCCAGCGCCGAGAAACCCAGTTGCGTCAGTGCATCGGCGACATCATCGACATCATTGCGCGTGTTGCAGAATACGACGCTGGATTCGGGTTTATATTGCATCAGCACGCCGGCCAGCATCGCCGGTTTATTTTTCAGATCGGTCTCGAAAAAAAGTTGCTCGATGACTATCTGCTCGGGCGCAGCAGCGACGGTGACTTCCAGCGGGTCGCGCAGCACGCTGCGGCCGATCGCGCGGATTTCTTCCGGGTAGGTTGCCGAGAACAACAAGGTCTGGCGCGTTTGTGGAGTCTTGCCGACGATCTCGCGGATCGGTTCCTCGAAACCCATATCGAGCATGCGGTCGGCCTCGTCGAGCACGAGGGTGCGCACGTGGGCCAGGTGCAGCACATGCTTGCGCAACATTTCCTGTACGCGGCCGGGCGTGCCGACAATGACATGTGAATCCTTGCGCAACGATGCCAGCTGCGGTGCGAGCGGCACGCCGCCGGTCAGGATCAGCACCTTCAGATTCGGAATCGCCGCGGCGAGACGGCGGATTTCCTTGGCCACCTGATCGGCCAGTTCACGCGTCGGGCACAGCACCAGCGCCTGCACGCGCAGCAGGGTCGGATCGAGCCGATGCAGCAGGGCCAGGCCGAACGCGACGGTCTTGCCGCTACCGGTCGGCGCCTGGCCGATCAGGTCGCGTCCGGCCAGAATCATCGGCAGACTTTGAGTCTGCACCGGTGTCATCTGCGTATACGCCAGCGCGTCGAGCGCCTGCAGTAAGGGTGGGGAAAGGGGCAGGCTCGTAAATTCGTTCATGCCCTATGATCGCAGTATTGCGTGGATTGCGACATAACGGATTGCCACAGGGGATCGTGTGCAACACGGTTTGCGCAGGATCGTTGCCCGGCGGGCCGGATGAATCGGATCGGGTATGATGTTTTGCGATTGGCCGATACGCAGGGGTTGGGAATGCGGTCTTTCTTCTCGGAGCTAAAGCGCCGCAATGTCTACCGCGCCGCGGCGTTCTATGCGGCCGCGGGCTGGTTGCTGGTGCAGATCGCGACGCAGGTTTTTCCGATCTTCGATGTGCCGACTTGGACAATGCGGCTGGTCGTCGTTGCCGTGATCGTCGGTTTTCCGTTCGCGTTGGCGTTCTCGTGGTTTTACGAATGGACGTCGCAGGGCATCCAGCG
>JANXVS010000265.1 GCA_025351555.1 Pseudomonadota bacterium
GCCGAAGCGCGCGTGAAATTGTGGCGTCGTCGGATACGAGGTATAGCGCGGACTGGAAATGGTCGTAGCGCGCGATCAGGTTCGGATCGAACTGCGGAGAAGTGGTGCGAATGGTCGTTTCCATGCCGCAATCCTAAGAACCACTTCAACCCGGCACACTGATCTGGATCACGTTGATGTGCCCCAGGCAGCACTTGTTGACCCAGGTCAAGGCGGCCGCTCCCGGCGCGGTCGCATAGTGCCAACATGGATGTGGCGCTGCGCATGGACACGGACAACAAAAAGTCGGGCTCTGATACTCACGCGTATCTTGCCCCGCTGTTTCTCGGCACGGCCGGCGAAAATTCAGATGCCTTCGAGCGCGCACTTCTCGCCGTGGTGCGGGAGCATATCGATTGGCGGCGCAATTTCCATCCTGAAGACCCACCTTCGATCTCGGTCGCCGACCAGCACCAACCCACATTCGCAGTCGCCATTGAGCGCACTGAGCACGCCTTGCGCGATCTGTCGGCGCGGTTGAAGCGGTCGGCGCCCATGTTTTCGCCACGCTATGTCGGACACATGGCGTCCGATCTCCTGCTGCCCGGGTTGTTGGCATATCTGGCTACCACGCTGTACAACCCAAACAACGTGAGTGCGGAAACGGCGCCGGTAACTGCCGATCTGGAAATCGAGGTTGGGCAGCAACTGGCGCGCATGTGCGGCTTCAACACCGACCCGGCATGCGGCCCCGCAGCGTACGGTCATCTGACATCCGGCGGCACGGTTGCAAACTACGAAGCGCTCTGGCTGCACCGGGCCATCCGGTTCTGGCCGCTGGCTCTGGCGCAAGCGCTGGCGGACGACGCGCAGATCATGTCGATCATCGCCAAGGCGACCGCTGACGCCGCGTGCGAGAGCTGGCGCCTTGTGAATCTGGATCTGGATGCCATTGTCAAATTGTATACACGTGTCAATGAAGTACTTGCGCAGCGCGCCGACACCGATCTTCTTCGCGCGCGAATCGCAGCGCAGCGGTTCGAACGACTCGGCGCGGTGGACTTCCTCGGCCGCCACGGCATCGCAACACCGATCGTGATTTGTCCGCGCACGGCGCACTATTCCTGGCCGAAGGCGATGCAGCTGCTCGGCCTGGGCGATGGGCAGTTGTGGTATGCCGACGTCGACGCACACATGCGCATTTCTCCGGCTGCTGTGGGCAAGCTTCTGGATCGCGCGTGGCGCGCTCGCGTCCCTGTCCTGGCGGTCGTAGCCGTCCTTGGCACAACCGAGTTCGGCACGATCGACCCGGTGCACGAACTGGTTGCGCTGCGCAAAGTGTGCGCAGCACGCGGGCAGGCGTTCGCGCTGCACGTGGACGCTGCGTGGGGCGGCTATCTGGCGACCCTGTTCCGCAACGCCGACGGTACGCCGATACCGCACGAGCAGGTACGCAGCCGCTTTCGCTACTTTCCTTCGTCACGAGTCTACCGTGCTTTCACCAGTCTCGGGCGAGCCGACTCGGTGACGGTGGACCCGCACAAGCTTGGCTATCTTCCCTACGGCGCAGGCGCGTTCGTCGGGCGCGACCGTCGCATGACCGAGTTCGTGGGCCAGCGTCCTGTATACATTTACGATGAAGCCAACATTTGCGATGAAGGCAACCGGGCACCCGCATGCGGACGACTGGCGCAACTCGGCGATTACATTCTGGAGGGTTCGAAATCCGGTGCCGCGGCCGCGGCGGCCTACGTCAGCCATCAGGTCCTGCCGCTCGATGCCGAGCACTTCGGGCGCATCTGCGGGCACACGATTCGCGCTACCGAGTACTTGTTCGAGCAGCTGCAAGCCACGTCAGTGCGGATGGCCGGTTCGTGCACCATCGTGATGCCGGTCGAGCCGGACACCAATCTGGTCTGCATCGGCGTCAATCCGTCGGGCAACCGCTCACTCGCCCGCATGAACCGGTTCGCGAGAGCGTTGTTTCGCCACTTCGCGCTCGATGCGGCGCGTCCGCAAGCCTGCGAGTTCATCGGCTCGCACACCTCGGTGTTGCGCAAGAATCTGTCGGCGGCGGCCGCGCGCCGGATGGCGCGCAAGTTGCGCTTCGATCCGGACTCGTTTGTCCTCACAGCAAGCGATCCTGCTCTCGAAGCGGACCATCTGTTTCTCCTGCGACACACGCTGATGAATCCGTGGCTCTCTAACGACGGCGAGAGCGGCAACTTCGTGGGTCGATATTGCGAATTTCTTGAGCGCGCGATCGCGCGGACACTGGCAGACGAATGGTGACGCCGCCGCCACGCGCATGGATCGCCGAAGCAGTTCGCCGGATCGAAGCCGATCGCGCGCGCTCTGCGGACACGCATTTGTTGTGCATGCACTTTCCGGGTTTTCCGGAAATCGATATCTATTTCAAGGACGAATCCACGCACCCGACCGGAAGCCTCAAGCACCGCCTGGCCCGATCGCTGTTCCTGTGCGCTCTGTGCGACGGCCGGCTGGGTCCGAATCAAGCCGTCATCGATGCGTCTTCCGGCAGCACGGCGATATCGGAAGCGTATTTCGCGCGCCTGCTCGGCCTGCCCTACGTCGCGGTCATGCCGCGGTGCACGGCGCCACCCAAGATTCGCGAAATCGAGGCGCTCGGTGGGCGCTGCGAGCTGGTCGACGATGCCGGCGATGTCTACACCCGCGCCGCGGATCTCGCGGCTTCGCTCCGCGGCCACTATCTTGACCAGTTCACCAATGCCGAGCGCGTGACCGACTGGCGCGGCAACAACAATATCGCCGAGTCGATCGTCGAGCAGATGCGTCTGGAGCCGCACCCGCTACCAGACTGGATCGTGTGCGGCGCTGGAACCGGCGGTACCTCGGCGACGATCGGGCGCTACCTGCGCTATCGCAAACTGGCCACGCAGTTGTGCGTCGCCGAACCTTCCGGTTGCGCCTTCGCGCTGGCGTGGCCGACGCGGGCGCGTTGCGTCGAACACGCGCGCGCATCGTGCATCGAGGGCATCGGCCGCGCTCGCGTGGAGCCGTCCTTTCTCATGGAGGTGGTCGACGCGGTCATCGAAGTGGCGGACGCGGCATCCTGCGCGGGTGCGTGGCTGCTCGAGGAGATTAGTGGGCGCCGCTTCGGCGGGTCGTCCGGAACCAACCTCGTCGCCAGCCTTACCCTCGCCTGCCGCATGCATGCTGCAGGCAAGCGCGGCAGCATTGTCACGTTGCTGTGCGATCGCGGCGAACGTTACGCCGACACGATCTTCGATCGCGCATGGCTCGCACACCAGGGATTGCATATCGATGATTGGGTCAATACTTTGCGCATGGCGACGGCAACGGGTGCGCTGGTGGTACCGGACCGCGAGCGCGGTGAGCCAGG
>JANXVS010000095.1 GCA_025351555.1 Pseudomonadota bacterium
CCGCCTGTCGGTGGTGCACTTCTGGGCGCTGATCTTCACCTACATGTGGGCCGGCCCACACCACCTGCACTACACCGCACTGCCCGACTGGACGCAATCGCTGGGGATGGTGTTCTCGCTGATTCTGCTGGCGCCATCGTGGGGCGGCATGATCAACGGCATGATGACGCTGTCCGGTGCCTGGCATAAATTGCGCACCGATCCGATCCTGAAATTCATGATCGTCGCGCTGGCGTTCTACGGCATGTCGACTTTTGAAGGTCCGATGATGTCGATCAAGACCGTCAATTCGCTGTCGCACTACACGGACTGGACCATCGGCCACGTCCATGCCGGCGCGCTGGGCTGGGTCGCCTTCATCACGTTCGGGTCGCTGTACTGCATGATTCCACGCCTGCTCGGCCTCGATCGGATGTACTCGACGAGGCTGATCGACTTGCACTTCTGGGTCGCAACGATAGGTGTAGTTGTATACATATCCTCAATGTGGATTGCTGGCGTGATGCAAGGCCTGATGTGGCGCGCAACCAATGCCGACGGCACGCTGACCTACACGTTCATCGAATCGCTTGCACAGACCTATCCGTTCTACGTGAGCCGTCTGTTCGGCGGCCTGCTGGTTCTCAGCGGCTCGTTGATCATGGCTTACAACGTGTGGAGAACCTGGTCGTCCGCGAGCGCGCGGGTCGCTGTTCGGATTCCCACTGTCGTTGCCGCGTAGGGAGACGCCGTCATGAATCACGCCTTGCTCGAAAAGAATATCGGCCTCATGGCCGTGCTGATCGCGATCGTCATCAGCATCGGTGGCCTGGTGGAAATTGTCCCATTGATGTTCCAGGCACAAGTGATCCAGCCGGTGCCCGGGCTCAAGCCCTATCCGCCGCTGCAACTTGCCGGACGCGATATCTATATCCGCGAAGGTTGCTACAACTGCCATTCGCAGATGATCCGTTCGCTGGCCTCCGAGGTGCTTCGCTACGGCCCCTACTCCGTCGCTGGCGAATCGGTCTACGACCGGCCGTTCCAATGGGGAAGCAAGCGCACGGGGCCGGATTTGGCACGTGTGGGCGGGCGCTACAGCGACGACTGGCAGCGCGTGCATCTGACCAATCCGCGCAACGTCGTGCCGGAATCCAACATGCCCGCGTTCCCGTGGCTGATCCAGGCCAAGGTCTCCGCTGCCGAAGTCCACGCGCATATGCGTGGGTTGGTGAGACTCGGCGATCCGTACACCGACGCGGACTTCGCCTCCATCGCCGCTGCAGTCGACGGCAAGACTGAAATGGATGCGCTGATCGCGTATCTACAAGGCCTCGGCAAATTCAGGCCGAAGGAGACACAGCCATGATCATGGGCGTCATTACCGCATTGTTGATGGTGTTGTTCCTTGGCATCGTCGCCTGGGCATACAGCGCGAAACGCTCCGGCGACTTCGCAGACGCCGCAAGATTGCCATTGCAGGATGATCGTTCGGAGTCCGCTCGATGAGCACCTTCTGGAGTCTTTTCATCAGCGTGCTCACGATCCTGAGCATCATCGCGATCGTATGGCTGCTGATCGCCACCGCACGCATCAAGGCAAGTGAGATCCAGGAGAGCACGACCGGCCATACCTGGGACGAGGATCTGACCGAGTACAACAATCCGCTGCCGCGCTGGTGGCTCGGTCTGTTTCTGCTCTCCATCCTGTTCGCCGCCGGCTATCTCGTGTTTTATCCCGGACTCGGCGCCGCCACCGGCACGCTCGGCTGGAGTTCAGGCAAGGAAGCATCTGCCGATCTGGCCGAGAACAACCGCAAGCTCGAGGCGGTGTTTTCGCGCTTCCGCGAGCGATCGCTGGAAGACCTCATGCACGATCCGCAAGCATTAACCCTTGGACATAATGTATTTGTGAACAATTGTGCCGCGTGCCATGGATCCGACGCGCGCGGTGCGAAAGGCTATCCCAACCTGACCGATGACGACTGGTTGTTCGGCGGCCAGGCCGATACCGTTCTCACAACGATACTCAAAGGCCGCCAGGCCGTGATGCCGCCGCTCGGTGCCGCACTTGGGGATCAGGGTCTGGATGAAGCGGCAAATTATGTATTGAGCCTCTCGGGACAGAAATCCGATCCGGCACTCGCGACGGCCGGCAAGGTTCGCTTCATGACGATCTGCATCGCATGCCATGGTGCCGAGGGCAAGGGCAATCCCATCATGGGCGCACCCAATCTCGCCGACAACATCTGGCTCTACGGCGGCGGCCTCGACGACATCAAGGTATCGATCAAGAACGGTCGCGGCGGACAGATGCCGGCATGGGAACCGGTGATCGGCAAGGATCGTGCGCGCCTGGTCGCCGCGTGGGTG
>JANXVS010000320.1 GCA_025351555.1 Pseudomonadota bacterium
ACAATCGCCAAAGTTCAGTTCAATTCATATTCGCGAACAGCAATCTAAAGCGCCGAGTCAGTCGATTGCGTCCCATGGAAGATGCGCTCGCGTTCAATCAGCAGATTCTCGAAACTGGCCGCGGGCAGAGGGCGGCAAAAAAGATACCCCTGCAACTCCTCGCAGCCTTCCGCGCGCAGGAAATCCAGATGCTCCTCGATCTCCACACCCTCGGCGACCACACCGCGCTTGAGATCGTGCGCCATGCTGATGGTCGCACGCACAATCGCTTCATCGTCCGGGTCCACGCCGATATTGCGTACGAAGGTCTGGTCGATCTTGATGCGATCGGCGGGGAAACGCTTGATGTAGTCGAGCGAGGATTGTCCGGTGCCGAAATCGTCGATCGAGATATGGCAGCCGAGATCGCGCAGTCCCTGCAGCGTCTCCAGCAGGTTCGGGATCGATTTCACGTTGATGCTCTCGGTCACTTCCAGATCCAACAGATTCGCCTCCAGCCCGGTATCGCGCAAGACCGTGGCGACGACTTCCACCAGGTTCGGCTGCCGCAGCTGCAGGGCCGACAGGTTCACGCCGATACGCAGATTCAACCCGAATCGCGTCTGCCAGCGTTGCGCATCGGCGCAGGCCGTGCGCATCACCCATTCGCCGATCGGGATAATCAGGCCGTTGTCCTCAGCCAGCGGGATGAAAAACCCCGGGCTGATCATGCCCAGCTCCGGATGTTCCCAGCGGATCAGCGCCTCCATGCCGGCGATATCTTCACTCTGCGTCTCGATCTGCGGCTGGTAGAACACGCGCAATTCGTTGTTGCGCTCGGCCATGCGCAGCTTGGCTTCCAGCGCCAAGCGCTGCTGATGCGATTCCTCGGGCACGGCGACGTAGGTCTGGAAATTGTTGCGCCCCATGCCCTTGGCGCTGTACATGGCGACGTCCGCATGCTTGAGCAAGCGCTCGGCGCTGGTCGCGTCGTCCGGATAGAAACTGACACCGATGCTCGCAGTGATATGCAATTCCGCGCCATCACCCAGAGTCAGCGGCACATCCATCACACGCACGATTTTCTCGGCGACGCGCATGACGTCATCGCGTAGCACGATGTGACGCAGAATCATGGTGAACTCGTCGCCGGCGTAGCGCGCCACCGTGTCGGATGCGCGCACGCTGGCACGCAGACGCTTGGACACCGCGATCAGCACCTTATCGCCAACGCCATGACCGAGCGAATCGTTGATGTTCTTGAAGCGATCCAGATCCACAAACAGCACCGCGAACTGCTCGCCAGTGCGATGCGCTTCCTTGATCGTGGTTTCCATTCGGTCGTTGAACAGCAGCCGGTTCGGCAATCCGGTCAATGCATCCTGCAAACCTTTGGCTCGCCCCTGTTCGCGAGCGCGGCGCAATTCCAGATCCAGCGCCAGGCGCGCGGCGATCACGCGCAGGGTATCGATCACCAGGGTGCTGGTCGGCAATGTGTGCCGGCGCGCCAGCAGCATCGCGCCAAGCGTGTTCTGGCGTTCGTCGCGCAGCGGCAAACCGATAAAAGTTTCAAATTGGGAAAAAGCAAGAAATTTGTCCTGGTCGATGAGCTTCCACGCCTGCTCCCCGTGGATCAGCGTTTCGCCGTTGAGCACGCGCTTGAGCGTCGGCTGTTTGAGCGGGTCCGGCGCCTCCGGTGGCAGAGTCGCGCGTTGGTAGGTCAATAGCGGCTGTACTTCTTCGACCTGCTCCGGACGCGCCGAAACCAGCATCACGAAATCCAGATCGAGCCAGTCACTGAGCAACTTGACCACGCGATTGAGGCCTTCATCGCCGCCACCGCATTCGGCCGTCGTTGCGACCAGGCCAAGCGCGGCCTGATAACGCGCCGTGTCGACGGGCTCGCGGAACGTGGTGACGTGCGCCAGACGCCCGTACTGCACGGCCAGGCGCATATGTGCATCCACCGCATACGAGCCGCCGTCGCCGCGCGGTTTGCGGCAGCGATAACGAACACTACCGTCACGTGCCAGATGGACGAGCAGCGCCGCTCTTTGCTCACGATTGTTGGTTAAATCCAGGCAATCCAGCGGTTGTCCGGCCATCTGGGCGCGGGAAAATCCCGAACGCTGCTCAAACGTTGCATTGGCGTCGACGATGAAACCACTCTTCGGGTCGGAGACGACAATTTCGTCGAGATTGCCCTCGAACGCGAACTGGTAGCGGTCGGCACTCGCGCCCGTCGCCGGAGGCGCGCTGCCGCGCTGATGCGTCGCGAGCACGTAGCGCACGCGCGCCAGCACTTCGTTGGCGTCGACTGGACTGCGCATCCATTCCACCACGCCCGGCGGCGCGCGATTCCAGTCCCACTTGCGCTGCGCCGGATCCGCCGGAGCGATGCCGATGACAGGTACTTGGGCTAGTCGGGCGTCGCCCTTGAGCTGGGTGCAAAACGCGACCGCCTCGGTGGCGGCACCAGCGAATTCCATCACCACCACATCAATCTGCGGGTCCTGCTCCAGGAATGACAATGCCTCCGGCAAATCCTTGGCGGTGTACACCGCATCGAAATTCTGTGCGTCCAGGG
>JANXVS010000379.1 GCA_025351555.1 Pseudomonadota bacterium
CAAATTGATCGACGCGGGGCGCTGGCTCAGTGCTCAGCTGCAACGCGCAAACAACAGCAAGGTCGGCTTGGCCGCCGCCTGAAATCCCCAAGGAAGCACATCCATGCCTGCCCGATTCGGCCCCGACAAATCACGCGGCTATCTGATCCCGATCGGAACGTGCGTGCGCGGCACTGGTGAAACCGGGATTTTCAAGCGCCTGATCGCGCTGCTCGGTCAGCCTCCAAACATCATCATGATCGTGGCAACGGCGGCAGATGACAATGTCCCGGACGATCTGGACACCCGATTGCTGGCCAATGGTGCGCGCCAAATTCTTCGATTTGTGTTGACCAGCCGTGGCGACAGCGAGCAACCGGCGACACTCGCCGCAGTCGAACGCGCCGATCTTGTATTGCTCTACGCAGATCAACCGTTGCGTCTGTCAACGCTGCTCGGCGGTACGCCCTTGGCACGGTTGCTGCGGCGGCGCAATGCCGAAGGCATGGCCGTCGGCGGCATCGCCGGGGGTGCCGCGATACTCGCCGAACACATGCTTGCCGGTGGCGCGCACGGACCCACCCCACGCATGGGCAGTGTGACCCTGGCGCCGGGGCTGGGTCTGTCCAATCGCCTGGTGATCGATCAGGGCGGCGCGAGCGCGGATCGTCTCGGGCGCCTGCTCGGTGCGCTGGCGCTCAATCCGTTCGCGCTCGGCATCGGCATCGATCCGGATACGGCCGCCTTTATCGGCCCCGACAACGTCATGGACGTCGCCGGCCAAGGCGGGATTACGGTGGTCGATCCGGCCGACGTCGGCCACTCCAATCTTGCCGATGCCAGCCCGAGCGCACCAATCAGCATCACCAACCTGCGCCTGCACGTACTTGTTCATGGGGCGCGCTATGACCTGGATTTCCGCCGTCCATTGTGACGGCACATTTGCAAAGTATAAAATGCCGCAAAACGACTTCCTCATTCGCCCCGTCACCGCGGCTGACAACGCCGCCGTTGCCGGCATCATTCGCTCGGTAATGCCCGAATTCGGCGCCAGCGGGCCGGGCTTCGCCATTCACGATGCGGAAGTCGACGACATGGCGACGGCCTATGCGCAAACCGGCTGTGCCTATTTCGTTGTCGAGCTGGATGGGCGAATCTGCGGCGGCGGCGGCATCGCACCGCTGCACGATGAATCCGGCATCTGCGAATTGCGCAAAATGTACTTCTTGCCCGAACTGCGCGGACGCGGTGCGGGCGCGTCACTGATCCAGCGCTGTCTGGATACTGCTCGCGAACTCGGCTACCGCGCCTGCTATCTTGAAACACTCACCGGCATGGACGCCGCGCAGGAGCTGTACGAAAAGAACAGCTTCCAGCGTATCCCGGCGGCGCTCGGCCGCACCGGACATTTCGGCTGCAATCGTTTTTATCTGCGCGAATTCGCGGTCATGCCCCACTTGAATACGGATGACGCCTTGTGACGATCGCGACCGCCAGCCCGCAATCGCTGGACGATGCGGATATTGCACTGCTGGAGCGCCTGCGCGCCGCAGCGGAACTGCTTGAATCCGTGGCTGCCGATCGGCAGCTGCTGGAGCGGCTGCCGGCGTACGACCGTCAGCGTCTGCATCAGGCAGTTGCGCAGGTCTACCACCCCGACCCCGTCGCCCGTCGGCAAAAACTCAAAGTCGCCGAGAAGGCGCGCTACGCATCGAAGATCCGCGCCGACGATACGGTGCTGCATCAGACCGGCATCCGCACGCTGCGCCGCAAGCCGGTGTTCACCACGCCGAATGTGTTTGCACCCGAAGGTTTCGAACCGCACGACGACGACATCGACGACGCACAACCGCGCGAATCAATCAAGCCGCAACATTGCTATGTCTGCAAGCAGAAGTATTCGGCCATCCATTTCTTCTACGACCAGCTGTGCCCGACGTGTGCCGCATTCAATTACGCCAAGCGCACCGAACTGGTAGACCTGCGCGGTCGCGTCGCGCTGTTGACGGGCGGACGCGTGAAGATCGGTTATCAGGCTGGATTGAAGCTGCTGCGCGCGGGCGCCGAACTCATCGTCACCACGCGCTTTGCGCGGGACTCGGCAGCGCGTTATGCACAGGAAGCCGATTTCGGCGAATGGAGCCATCGCCTGCAGATATTCGGCCTGGATCTGCGCCACACGCCGAGCGTGGAAGCGTTCTGCCAAGAGTTGGTTGCGACGCGTCCGCGGCTGGATTTCATCATCAACAACGCCTGCCAGACCGTGCGCCGTCCGCCGGATTTCTACGCGCACATGATGGCTGCCGAAACAGCCGCGTTTCACCACACGCCGGAACATGTACGCAAGCTGGTCGGCCGTTATGAGGGCTTGCGCAACTCAAACATCCTGCCCGAAGTGGACTCGGCCGCGATGGCGCCGATTGCGTTTGCGGGCCGCGGTTCGAAAATTGCCGGGCTGACCCGCGCTGCCGAACTCTCGCAGATGCGATTGCTGCCGGAAGATCTGCTGGCGCAGAAACATTTGTTTCCCGAAGGTCGCCTCGACCAGGATCTGCAACAGGTCGACTTGCGTGGGCGCAACTCGTGGCGTCTGCTGATGGCCGAGGTGCCGTCGGTTGAATTGCTGGAAGTACATCTCGTCAACGCGATCGCGCCCTTCATCATCAATGCGCGCCTGAAGCCGCTTATGTTGCGTACGCCCGAACGTGACAAGCACATCGTCAACGTGTCGGCGATGGAAGGCCAGTTCTACCGCAACTTCAAGACCACCCGCCACCCGCACACGAACATGGCCAAGGCCGCGCTCAACATGATGACGCGCACCGCGGCGACGGATTACCACAACGACGGCATCCACATGAACAGCGTCGACACCGGCTGGGTGACCGATGAGGACCCGGCGGACATCGCGGCGCGCAAAGTCGTCGAGGAACGCTTCCACCCGCCGCTGGATATCGTCGACGGCGCCGCGCGGATCGTCGATCCGATCATCAGCGGCATCAACACGGGCCAGCACGTTTGGGGACAATTCCTGAAGGACTATCGGCCCACGGACTGGTAGACCTAACGGAAATCAATGGGATGAGGTCAGACGTATCTCAGAGCCATTGACTGGCACCGAATTGAGGAGGAAATTGAACATCCCGGCGCAGCCGCGTCGATTAAAACTTGAATGGGGAGATAATCATGATCGCGTCATGTTTGATCAAGGGTTTTACCGCCGTCGCGCTGGTCGCAACCATCACCGGCGCCACGGCTGCAGCGAAAAAGACACCGCCTGCCGACAAGCCCCACGCTGCCGCTGCCGCAAAGGCGCCGAGCGATGCGCAACTGATCGCCAGCGCAATGCGCGCGGCGCCCGCGAAGGTCGCCAACAGCGCGACCATCGTCGCGATGGATGCCGCAGGCAGCATGCGTACCCTGCGCAAGGGAACCAACGGTTTCACCTGCATGCCCGACAATCCGGCAACGCCAGGCCCCGATCCAATGTGCATGGACCCCAACGCAATGCAGTGGGCGAACGCCTGGATGGCCCACAAGGATCCGCCAAAGGGCAAGGTGGGATTCATGTACATGATTGCCGGCGGTACCGACGCCAGCAATACCGATCCCTACGCCACCAAACCAGACGCCGGCAATCACTGGGTCAAGACCGGGCCGCACATCATGATTGTCGGCGCCGAGCCGGATTTCTACGACGCGTATCCGAAATCCGCCGATCCCGACACGACCCAGCCCTATGTGATGTGGGCCGGGACGCCGTATCAGCACTTGATGGCGCCGATCAAGTAAAGCCTGTTTTGGCGATCCACCTGGCGACCGAATTGCCGTTCACCCTTGCTGCGTGAGGGTGAACGGCACGGGACCAACGCATTCGTCTACACGCCAAATCTTCGCGCCATTGGCAAACGTTCGGCTACAATTCGCGCGGCTATTTGTGCGCTCGTCCTTGATCGCGGAAATCAAAAAGCGGCCATCCTGGGCCGCACTTTATAAGGGAACACTGTGAAATTGGATCAAGCTAAAGCCGCCGTCACCGGCGGCGTGTCGGGACTCGGCTTCGCGGTAGCCAAGCATCTTGTCGCGCATGGCGCAAAAGTCGCCTTGCTCGACATCAACGATGAAAAAGGCGCCACCGCCATCGCTGAACTCGGCGCGAGCGCCAGTTATCAGCGCACCGATGTCACCAGCGAAGAAGGCGTCGCCGCCGCGCTGAAGCAGGCGCACGCGAATATGGGCGGCCTCAACGTCGCGATGAACTGCGCCGGCATCCTCGGCGCCGGTCGCGTACTCGGCAAAGAGGGGCCGATGCCACTGAAGAATTTTCAGACCACGGTGATGGTGAATCTCATCGGCAGCTTCAACGTGGCCAAAGCCGCAGCCGAATTGATGCAAACGAACACGCCGGGTGAAGACGGCGAGCGCGGCGTGATCGTCAACACCGCTTCGATCGCTGCCTATGAAGGCCAGATCGGGCAGGCCGCGTATTCGGCATCCAAGGGCGGCGTGATCGGCATGACCCTGCCGATGGCACGCGAATTCGCCCGCATCGGCGTGCGCGTGATGACAGTTGCACCGGGTGTATTCCATACACCGATGGTCGATGGCATGCCAGCTAATGTATATGAATCCCTTTGTGCACAAGTACCCTTTCCCTCGCGCTTGGGCACGCCTGAGGAATTCGCCAGCACCGTGGCGTTCATTCTTGAAAACCGTTATCTCAACGGTGGCGTGATTCGTGTCGACGGCGCGATCCGGCTGGCACCGAAATGAAAGCCTCCGACATCAAGAAAGGCAACGTCGTCGAACACAACGGCCGGGTCTGGCAGATCCACGGCATCGAGCGCAGTTCGCCCACGGCGCGCGGCGGCAACGTCACTTTTCGTTTCACCCTCTACAGCGTCCCCGGCGGACAGAAGCTCGATCTGTCGCTGCGCGCCGAGGATGAGCTGAAGGAAACCGAGTTGACCCGGCGCGCGGTCAACTATTCATACATGGACGGCGACACCTTCGTCTTCATGGATGCCGAGGATTACACCCAGTATCTGCTCGGCCGCGAAGCCGTCGGTGATGCCGCCGGCTACATAACCGATGGTCTGGAAGGCTGCTACATGCAGTTGATCGACGATCAGCCGGTGGCATTGCAGTTGCCAGCAACGGTGACGCTGCAAGTCGTCGATACCGCACCCGAACTCAAGGGCGCCACGGCCACCAAGCGGCCCAAACCCGCCAAGCTCAATACCGGCATCGAGATCCAGGTGCCAGAATATGTCACGACCGGCGAGAAAATCCTGGTCAGCACGGTGACTGGGGAATTTGGCGGCAGAGCCTGATGCGCAGGGCCCGATGCAATACAGTCCGATGCAACGGTTGCCCCCCGGCAATCCGTCGCGTATGTTAGCCGCGGCTGCCGCGCCAGTCAGGCATTGCGGTATAAAACAACGTCACAGGCATACTCGATTGGCTGCCATTTGACGGCGACGACAATATCCCGGGGAGGGTTGCAATGATTTTTTGGCGCGTCAAGCCGCTGGACCAGATACTCGCAACGGCCGAGAAGAAATCGCTCAAACGTCAGTTGGGTCCAATCCAGTTGACCCTGCTTGGCATCGGCGCCGTCATCGGCACGGGCATTTTCGTATTGACGGCTGAGGCCGGCCAGAAAGCCGGACCCGGCATGATGCTGGCCTTCGTCATCGCTGCCGTGGTGTGTGCACTCGCTGCGCTTGCCTACGCGGAACTCGCGGCGATGTTGCCGGTATCGGGCTCGGCTTACACCTACACCTACGGCGTACTCGGCGAATTTCTGGCGTGGATCGTCGGCTGGGCGCTGGGGCTGGAATATGCCATTGGCGCAGCCACGGTCTGCGTCGGCTGGTCCGGCTACATGAACGGACTGCTAGCCAATACCGATGTGTTCGGCCTGGTTGCACCCGGCGCACTGGCGTTACCCGAATATTTGCGAACCGGCCCGTTTACCGGCGGCGCGATCAACCTGCTGGCGTTGCTGATCGGCTTGGCCGTCACGATCTTGCTCGCGGTTGGAACATCGAAAAGCGCGCGTGTAAATGCGGTTCTGGTAGCGATCAAGATCGTTGCGCTGACGATGTTCATCATCATTGCCTTGCCGGCGGTGAACAGCACCAACTTCGAGCCATTCCTGCCGGGCGGCTGGGGCAGCCCGACCGGTGGCGTCGGCGTGCTCGGTGCGGCTGCATCGATCTTCTTCGCCTACGTCGGTTTCGACGCGGTATCCACCGCGGCTGAAGAAACCAAGAATCCGCAGCGCAATATTCCGATCGGTCTGATCGGTTCGCTGATCATCTGCACGATCTTCTATCTGCTTGTCGGTTATGGCGCAGCAGGTTCCGTCGGCGTGCAGCCCATGCTCGGCGCGAACGGCATGCCGCTTGATCCGGGCACACCGGCAATGGCCGCCGCCTGCGCCGGATCGCAAGCTCTGGTATGCAGCAAGGAACCGCTCGCCCAAGTATTGCGCACGCTCGGACATCCACTGCTCGGCAATTCGATCGGCATCGCGGCGATTCTCGCTCTACCCTCGGTGATCCTGATGATGATGTTCGGCCAAACGCGTGTCTTCTTCACCATGTCACGCGATGGTTTGCTGCCGGAGGTGCTTTCCAAGGTGCACCCGCGTTTCTACACGCCGCATGTGATCACGATCATCACCGGCGTCGTCGTTTCTGCTTGCGCGGCACTGTTTCCGGTCGGCAAGCTGGCCGATACATCCAATTCC
>JANXVS010000386.1 GCA_025351555.1 Pseudomonadota bacterium
AGCATCTGCCGCAGCGCGACGTTGAGCGAGCGGATGCCGCCACCGATCGGTGTCGTCAAAGGACCCTTGATCGAGACCAGATAATCGCGGCAGGCATCCACCGTCGCATCCGGCAGCCAGTTTCCAGTTTTATTGAATGCCTTCTCGCCGGCAAGCACTTCCATCCAGTGGATCCGGCGCTGGCCGTTGTATGTTTTTTCCACGGCTGCGTCGAACACGCGCACCGCCGCGCGCCAGATGTCCGGGCCGGTGCCGTCGCCCTCGATGAAGGGGATGATCGGATTGTTCGGCACGGTGAGCTTGCCGTTGGCGATGGTGATCTTGGCGCCGCCCGCAGGCGCGGCGAGGGTGGGTTCGGTCATGGGTTCCTCCCGGAATGATGGTGGGCCGGCGGCAAGGGCCGGCGCTTCTTGTTGGGGCGCTATTGTCGCGCGTTTGCGGCGTCGAGGTAAGCGTCCGCCGCTGCGCTCGCTCAACTTCGATAGACTCAGCCGCGGCTATGCTCGTCGCGGGTCGCATCCAGCGTTTCCTGCGCGGACTCGAGTTTGTCGCCGAGCAGACGCCGGATGACGACGTAGAAGATCGGAATGAACAGCACGCCGATGAAAGTCGCCGCCAACATGCCGCCGATCACGCCGGTGCCGATGGCGTGGCGCGCGTTCGCGCCGGCGCCGGTGGAAATCGCCAGCGGCAGCACGCCGAGGATGAAGCAGAACGAGGTCATCAGGATCGGCCGCAGACGCAGACGCGCGGCATCGACCACGGCGGTACCGAGCGGGCGTCCGGCGCGCTGTTCCTGCACCGCAAACTCGACGATCAGGATCGCGTTCTTCGCCGCCAGGCCGATGATCGTGATCAGGCCGATCATGAAGTAGATATCGTTCGCCATGTACTCATCGAACAGGCGGCGAAACAACGTCAGCGCAAACGCGCCGGTGATGCCGATCGGCACCACCAGCATCACCGCAAGCGGAATCGACCAGCTCTCGTACAACGCGGCCAGGCACAGGAACACCACCAGGATCGACAGCGCGAACAGCATCGGCGTCTGATTGCCGGAAAGGATTTCCTGCAGCGACTCGCCCGCCCATTCGTAACTGAAACCTTTTGGTAGATCGTTGGCGACGATGTTCTGCATCGCCACCATCGCTTCGCCAGAGCTGCGCTCCGGTGCCGGGCCGCCGTTCATTTCGATAGCCGCATAGCCGTTGTAACGGCTCAGGCTCGGCGAACCCATTACCCAGTCGGTGCGTACCACGTTTGAAAGTGGAATCATCGAGGCCGCTGCTGTAGCCGTCGTCAAGCCCGTGCTCCCGCCTGACGTGTTCGCACTTGCAGACTTGCCCGCAACCTGCGCGCTCGGCAAATAGTAGTGACTGACCGCTTCCGGATTCATGCGGTACGGCGCATCGGCCTGCATCACGACGCGCAGCACGCGGCCCTCGAAGAAGAAGTCGTCCACATAGACCGGCGCAAGCATCAATTGAATGGCCGTATAGACGTCTGAAAGCGCAACTCCCATCGATTGCGCCTGCAGGCGATCGACCATCATCGACAACTGCGGCGCGTCTTCGAGCCCGTTCGGACGCACGCCGGCCAGTGTGTCCTTGGCCTCGCCGGCCTTGCCGAGCAGGGTGTTGCGGGCTGCGATCAGCGCGTCATGACCGGCGCCGCTGCGATCCTGCAGATACATGTCGAAACCGCCGAACTGGCTCAGGCCGGGAATCGTCGGTAGGTTGAGCACGAACACCGTTGCGTCTTTGATCGCGTGGCCGTTCGCACCGTAAAGATCGCGGGCGAGCATGTTTGAATTGATGCTGCGATTCTTCCACGGCTTGAGCCGGTAAAACGCCATGCCGACGTTTTCGCCCTTGCCGACGAAACTGAAGCCGGACACGGTGACCACGCCTTCGACGCTTTCATTCTGGCGGCCAACGGCTCGGACCTGATCCATGACCGCATTGGTGCGCGCGATGGTCGCACCCGGCGGCAGCTGGACGAGCCCGAGCAGGTAGCCCTGGTCTTCCTCGGGCACAAAACTGCCCGGCAGCACTTTCAGCACGACGATCAGGATCAGTCCGGCCGCGATCAGCGCATAGGCTCCCATCCACAGCCAGGCGTGGCGGATCGCGCCACGAATGTTGCTGGTGTAAATGCGCTGCGTGAACGCAAACATGCGGTTGAACCAGCGATAGACCACGTTCTTTTTCTTGTCCGCATCGTGCGGCTTGAGCAGGCTTGCACACGGCGCCGGCGTGAACGCGAGCGCGAGGAACGCAGAGAAGCCCATCGATACCGCAATCGTCAGCGCGAACTGGCGATAGATTGCGCCGGCGCTGCCGGACTGCATTGCGCTCGGGATGAAGACCGCTGCAAGCACCACCGCAATCGCGATCACTGCGCCGGTGATCTGGCCCATGGCCTTGCGCGTTGCATCTTTCGGCGACAGGCCTTCCTCGGCCATGATGCGTTCGACGTTCTCGATCACCACGATCGCATCGTCGACGACGATGCCGATCGCGAGCACCATGCCGAACAGACTCAGCTGGTTGATGGTGAAGCCGAGCGCCCACATGCCGAGGAATCCGCCCATCAGCGCAACCGGAATCACCAAAGTCGGGATCAACGTAATGCGGAAGTTCTGCAGGAAGATCAGCATCACCAGAAACACGAGGCCGATGGCGATGAACAGCGTCTTCACCACTTCCTCGATCGAGATCTGGATGAAGTCGGAGGTGTCGTAAGGCACAAACCACGACACGCCCGCGGGAAATCCCGGTTGCAGTTCGGCGAGCTTAGCTTTGATCGCCTTGGCCACGCCGAGTGCGTTTGCACCGGTCAGCAGCTGCACGCCGAAACCCGAAGTCGTAGTGTCGTTGTACTTGAGCGCAAAACCATAACCGGACGAACCGATCTCGACGCGTGCCACGTCTTTCAGGCGCACCGCCGTGCCGTCGACATTCGTTCGCAGCAGGATGTTCTGGAATTGTTCCGGCGTACTGAAGCGGCCTTCGGCGCGCACCGACGCAGTAAAGCCGACACCGGGCGTCGTCGGTTCCGCACCGATCGAACCCGCGGCGACCTGTACGTTCTGGCCGCGCACCGCGGCCAGTGCTTGCGCGGCGGACATGCCGTATCCGTGCAGCTTGTCCGGATCGAGCCAGATGCGCATCGCATATTCAGAACCGAACTGGAACGCGTTGCCGACACCCTGAATGCGCTGAATCTGATCAAGCACTTGCGCGGCGACGATATTGTTGAGCTCGTAGGTATTTTTTGAATCGTCGTCCGACTTGAGCATACCGACCATGAGAAAGCCGGGATTCACCTTGGAGGTGATGATGCCCTGCTGGATCACTTCGGTCGGCAGGCGCGCCTGCGCCAGGGCCACGCGATTTTGCGTCTGCACCGCGGCGATGTCGGCATTGGTGCCGGGCTCGAACGTCAGCGTGATCGACATGCCACCGTTGGAACTGGACGACGAGTTGAAATACAGCAGGTGATCCACGCCCGTGAGTTGCTGCTCGAGCACCTGGGTCACGGTCCGCTCGACCGTTGCCGCATCCGCACCCGGATAGGTGGCGCTTACCTGGACTTGCGGCGGCGCGATCGTCGGATACGCTTCGACGCCAAGCTGGGTGATTGCGATCGCACCACCGAGCGTGATCAGGACGGCGATCACCCAAGCGAAGATTGGGCGGTCAATGAAAAAACTTGGCATGGGCTGCTCCTCCGCTTACGGCTTCGGCGGCGCAGCGGAAACCTGCGGTTTCGCGTTGCCAGCATCCGGTTGCCATGGCGTCGCCTTTGCCGGCGCACCCGGGTGCACCTTCTGCACGCCGGAAACGACAATCTGATCGCCGTCGGCTACACCGCCGTTCACGATCCAGTCCGCGCCCTGCAGCGTGTAGGTGTCGATGCGCTTTTGCGCCACCTTGCCGTCAGCACCGACAACAAACACGAAAGCGCCCTGTGCATCGCGCTGCACGCCCACCTGCGGCACCAGGTAAGCGTGCTTGAGCTCGCCCACCGTCGCGCGCACGTTGACGAACATGCCCGGCAGCAGGTTGCGGTCGGGATTCGGCACGATGCCGCGCAGGTTGACTGCGCCCGTGGCTGCATCCACCGCTGCATCGGAAAAATCCAGGGTGCCGCTGACGCCGTACGAGCTGCCATCCGGTCGCATCAGTTCTATTTTTGCCTTGCCCGGTTCGACCGGGGTCACCGCACCGCTGGCCACGGCGCGCTTGAGCAGGTCGAGCTCGCCGACCGCCTGGCTGAAGTTCACATAGATCGGATCGATCTGCTCCACCGTAGTCAGCAGGGTCGCTTCACCCTGACCCACGAGCGCGCCCTCGGTCACCTGTTGCTGACCGGTGCGGCCGGCGATTGGCGATGTGACGCTGGCGTAGCCGAGATTGATCTTGGCCATTTCGACATTGGCCTGTTGCTGTTTTACCGCAGCAGCGCTGGTGCGCTCGGCGGCGAAGGCGTTGTCCACATCGGTTTTGGACAACAGGCCTTTGTCGGCGACCTTGCGTGCGCGCTCAGCGGCGGCGTTGTTGTTGGTCCAGGTCGCCTGGGCGGCGGCGAGATTGGCCTGTTGCGCATCCAACGCGGCATGCAGCGGC
Source organism: Pseudomonadota bacterium (assembly GCA_025351555.1). Taxonomy (GTDB): domain Bacteria; phylum Pseudomonadota; class Gammaproteobacteria; order Xanthomonadales; family Rhodanobacteraceae; genus Rudaea. The sequence goes on from JANXVS010000386.1 coordinate 4,632, forward strand.
GCCGGATCAATCTGGAACAGCAGCTGGCCTTCCTTGACGTCGCTGCCTTCGGTATAGACGCGTTTGAGCAACACGCCAGCGATGCGCGCGCGCACGTCTGCCGTGCGCGTCGCCGAGAGCCGACCGACCAGATCACGCGTCAGCGGCACGGCCTGGGCCTTTGCAGTCACCACGCCGACTTCGGTGGGCGGCATCTGCGGAGGTTGCTGCGGCCCCTTGCTGCACCCGGCTACCAGCAAGGTAGCAGCCAAGCCGAACATTGGGACGTGCGAAAACCTGCGTAACGAGAATGGGAACGGCATACGCATGCGGGTTTCTCTATCCTGAGAGTTGGGACGCCGATCTCCCCTCGCCGCCAAGTTACGGCCGCGAACGGATGACAGCCATTAGTGTACCGGATAGTCCAATAATAATCGCTCGTTGCAATTCCCGCAATGGGTCATAGGTCATTGGTCACGATCGATGATCAATGTCGGTGGGCTCCGGCAAGATATTCCGCGCTCTGCATTTCAATCAGACGACTCATCGTACGTGCGAATTCCGCGCGCAGACGCTCGCCATCGTAGAGTTCGGTCGCCGTCGTGACGGCCGATAGCACCAGATTCACGCCGCGATCGTAGAACTCGTCGACCAGATTGACGAAACGTCGTGCCGCATCGTCGGTTTGCGGCGAAAACTGCGGCACGCCGGAAATCAGCACGGTGTTGAAGCTCTGCGCCAGCTCAATATAGTCGGCCACCGCGCGCGGGCCTTCGCACAAGGCGTCGAAATCGAACCAGATCACGCCATCGGCGCGGCGCTTGACGGCAATGTCGCGACCGTTGACCAGGATCGCTGGCTCCGACCGGTGCGCGCCCGGCGCGATGCGCTGGAAACACGCGCCCAGCGCGCGTTCGGCGGTTTGGCTCAGCGGAGTGAAATAGACGCCACTCTGGGTCAGCGCGCGCAAGCGGTAGTCCTGCGGCGACAGCAATTGGCGCACCTCGCAATACTGTTCGAGCAAAGCGATGGCCGGCAGGAACCTGGCACGCTGCAAGCCATCGCGATAGAGATTTTTCGGTTCGATATTCGACGTCGTCACCAAGACTACGCCGCGCGCGAACAGGTGTCGCAGCAGGCCGGCAAGAATCATCGCGTCGCCGATATCGGTGACGAAGAACTCGTCCAGACATAACACCCGCGCCTGCGCGGCGAAGTCCGCGGCGACGTCACGCAACGGATCATCACGCCCTTGCACCGCGGCAAGTCCCGCATGCACACGACCCATGAAGCGATGGAAGTGCAAACGCAGCTTGCGCTCGAACGGCAGCGAGTCGAAGAACAAGTCCACCAGGAAGGTCTTGCCGCGCCCGACCGCGCCCCACAGGTACAGGCCACGTGTCGGCTGCACGCGCAGCCGCGTGCGTAGTCTTTTCCACAAGCCGCCGCCCTCTGCCGCAATCAATTCGCTGCGGATGCTATCCAGCAATGCCAGCGCCTCGCGTTGTGCGGGATCGTCTTCCCAGCGCCGTTCGATGACGCCGCGGTTGTAATAATCGCTTGGCGTCGCCGCTGCGCTATCCGTCATGCGCTACTGCGTGGTGGCAGGTTGGCGCGCACGCCGTTCTTGATCGCGCCACGCAAGTCCATCAGTCGACGATGGAAAAAATGTCCGGTCTCGGGCATACGCGTCAGCGTCGGCGGCTCAGGTTGGGCCATGACCCAAGCATAAACGGATTCGGCATCGACGATCTCGTCGGCTTCGCCCTGGATCACCAGCCACGGACACAACGGCGAGGCCAGTCCGGAGAAATCCCAACGCGACACGGGCGGTGCCACCGAAATCATCTGGCGCACGGGTGTGTGCGCCGCCGCGCGCGCGGCCACATAGCTGCCGAACGAAAATCCGGCTAGCCACAGGGCGGCCTCGGGTCGCACCTGCTGTACCCACGCCGCTACGCTGAGCAGATCCTCGGTTTCGCCGCGGCCATCGTCATATTCCCCGGCCGACACGCCGACGCCGCGGAAATTGAACACGACCGTGGCCAGGCCGAGCTCGCGCAGGGCGCGCGCGATCATGGTCACGACTTTGTTGTGCATGCTGCCGCCGTGCAGCGAATGCGGATGGCAGACGATGGCCACGCCCGCGCGTGCGTCGGCCGTGGCCGCAACCGCGATCGCGGCTTCGAGCGGGCCGACGGGTCCCGGCAGGATCAACTCGGTGGCAACCGTGGGAAACGCGGCAGGTGGGTTTGGATTCACGGCAGGCATAACGGGCGGCATGATAACCGAGGCGGCGCGGCGCGCGTCTTTTCCATGCCTACGCGATGCGCGAAGGCATCGCGCAGCGTGTTATTTGACTTGATTGACCATCCATTGCACGGTGGCTTTCACCTGCGCATCCGTCAGCGACGGATTGCCGCCTTTCGCCGGCATCGCGCCCTTGGCGCCGGTAAAGCCATTGATCGCATGGGTGAACAGCGTATCCATACCCGCGGCGATACGCGGCGCCCAGGCCGCTTTATCGACAATACCCGGCGCGCCGGTGGCGGCATTGGTATGACAGGTGGTGCACAGATTGCCGAAGATGGTCTTTCCGTCGAGGGTGCCGCCGTAGGCGACTTGGGCTTCGGCCGCCTTTTTTGCCGCGTCCTGCGCTGCGAGCAGCGCCGCACGGCCGGTGTCGCCAGCATAGGCTGCGCCGACCGGCGCGATGCGCGCCTGGATTTCCTGCGCATGCTGCGGATTTTCCGGCGGCGGGTGAGCCCCGTACAGATGCAGCGCCAAGCCCATCAGCGCGAACGTGACCAGCGCCAGAAGGCCGATCAGCATCGAAAAGTGTCTGAGGAACACCTTGTCGGTATTGTTTACGGGGTTGCTCACGAAATCACCAAGGGCAGCAGGGCCGGTCTATCGGCACAAAACGCGTGAAGTATAACGACCGTTCGCCGAGCAAGGAAGCCGGGTGGCCCGCAATCAGACCATACCCCCATTCACGCCGATCACTTGACCGTTGATATAGCCGGCCGCTTCAGAGCACAGAAAACCGATCAGCGCCGCGACCTCCTCAGGCGTACCCGCGCGGCCCGCTGGCACGATGGCCTTGATCTGTTCATCGTCAAAAACTCCCGCCGCCATGCGCCCGGCGATCACGCCCGGAGCTACGACGTTGACCGTGATCCCGCGCGAGGCCATCTCGCGCGCCAGCGATTTTGCCGCGCCGTGCAAGGCGGATTTGGCCGCCGCGTAATTGACCTGGCCACGATTGCCGAGCACCGCTGCGACCGACGACACACAGACAATCCGCCCGAACTTCGCCCGCGCCATCGGCAACAGAAGTGGTTGCGTCGCATGAAAAAAACCGTGCAGCGACACATCAATCACACGATGCCATTGCTCCTCGCGCATCCCCGCCAACGGCGCGTCGTCGTGCACACCGGCGTTGTGCACCAGGACTTCGATCGGCCCGGCTTGCAGAATTTCATCGAGCGCCGCACGCGTTGCCGCACCGTCAACCAGATCGAATGCCACTGCTTCAGCCCGGCCTCCGACAGATTGAATTTCATCCGCCAGCGCCTGCGCGCGCGCGCGATTCGCGTTGGCGTGGATGGTTACAAAGCAACCCTGCGCCGCGAGCGCACGACAGATCGCACCGCCGATATCGCCGCTGCCGCCGGTGACGAGGGCGCGGCGGCGCCTGTTGCCAACTGTCTCATCGATCATGCGGGCATTCTTGCACAGCTCTTCCAGCCGCCGCGTATAATGATGCATGCAATTT
>JANXVS010000406.1 GCA_025351555.1 Pseudomonadota bacterium
AACCGAGATCACCCCCTTCAGCGCACGCAAACGCTAGCTGGGAATATTCATCGCCTTCGTTGCGGTCGCTCAGCGCTTAGACACATGCTCGTTATCCGCCACATACCAACGCCACAATAAATCGGCAGCGCGGCTGATGCCGATGCGCGTTCGCCCCGGAGGCTTGCGCGGAGGCGCGAAGCCATCGTCGACGATGGTGAATCCGGCTTGCGCCGCCACCAGATCAATACCGTTTTGAATTCCGCTGATGCCGAGGGCTTGAGTTAGGCGGCCAGGGCCACTGCACAAGTCGCTGTCGCGCCTTGCCCGCGGACGTGCGCGCCGCATTTGCGCCAGGCCTGTGAGTGGCTCAAGCGCCCTGATGAGCACACCGGCGCCTTCACCGTCGTCGCCACAGACGGCATTGCAACACCAGTGCATGCCGTAAGTGAAGTACACATACATGAAGCCGGGAGGACCGAACATGACAGCGTTGCGCGCGGTCTTGCCGCGATAGCTGTGCGCTGCCGGATCGATCGCGCCGCAATACGCTTCGACTTCAACGATGCGGCCGGATCGTCCGTCTGCTGACACCAGCACCTTGTTGAGCAGTTGCGGCGCAACGATGCGCGGATCGCGATGATAGAACGCACGTGGAAGCGGCAAACCCGGCCACACGATCGCGCGCTGCGGCACACTCGATGTCATGGCTTCGGCCGCTGACCGGCCTGCATGATCAGACGGGCGCTGCGATTGCCCGTGGCGTAGATCCACAGCCAGTTCAACGCGACAGTCAAACGATTGCGCACGCCGATCAGGAAGTAGATATGCGAAAGCCCCCAGATCCACCAGGCGATGCGTCCGCGCAGCCTGATCCAGCCAAAATCGATGATCGCGGAGCGCTTGCCGATGGTCGCGAGGCTGCCGGCATGCTTGTAGCGAAACGGCCGCGGCGACGTGTCGCCGCGAAGGCGCAGTTCGATCGTGGCGGCGACATGGCGGCCTTGCTGCTTGGCCGCTGGTGCAATCCCCGGCAGCGGTTTGCCATCCCATGCGTCCAGCGTCACGGTGTCGCCAATGGCGAAAATTTCGGGATGACCTGCGACAGTCAGATCCGGCTGCACCTTGATACGATTGGCGCGATCGGCTGGCGCACCGAGCCAGTCGGCCGCAGGCGAAGCGCGAACGCCGGCAGCCCAGAGGATGAGCTTGGCTGCCAACGTGCGCTCGCCGAAGACGACGCCATCGTTCGTGCATTCGCTGACTGCGCGGCCGAGTTCAATCTCCACGCCCAGGCGTTCGAGCGCCGCGTGCGCGTAACTGGATAGGTCTTCGCGGAAGCTGGGCAGGATGCGCGGGCCGGCTTCGATCAATACGATGCGCGCCTTGTGCGTATCGATGTGGCGAAAATCTGCGCGCAGAGTCTCGTGCGCAAGTTCAGCAATCGTGCCCGCCAATTCCACGCCTGTCGGGCCGCCGCCGACGATCGCAAAGGTCAGCAGCGCGGCGCGACGGTCTGGATCGGTCTCGCGCTCGGCGAGTTCAAAAGCACGCAGAATCCGTCCGCGAATATCCGTTGCGTCTTCCAATGTCTTCAGACCGGGCGCGCAGGATTCCCATTCGGCATGTCCGAAATACGCATGTCGTGCTCCGGTTGCCAACACCAGGGTGTCGTAGGCGATCGTGCCACCGTCTTCGAGCAGGACATGGTGGCGCGCACTATCAACACCGGCGACGACGCCGAGCAAGGTCGTGATGTTTTTGCGCGTACGCAACAGATGCCGCACCGGCCATGCGATCTCGGAGGGCGCCAGTGATGCCGTGGCGACCTGATACAACAGCGGCTGGAATACATGATGATTGAACTGATCGATGATCGTGATGCAAACCGGTGCACTGGCCAGGCGACGCGCCACCTCAAGACCCCCAAAACCGGCGCCGACGATGACCACATGATGGGTATCGGGCGAACCGCTCATGGTTCGATTGCCGCATAACTCACACGGCCCTGAACGACGCGGGCGGGTGCTGTCATCGGATGTGGCGCGGTATGTTTCGCATCCAGGATATGCACCACTTCGATACCACGAACACACAGCGCATCGGCAATCATCGAGCGATGGCAACGCCACCACACCGCTTCGGAGCACATGAGCGCGGTGCGTGATCGGCTCGCCAACGGCAGCAGTTCATCCAGGCCCTGCGCGAAGGGTGGCGTCGCCATGTAGTCGGCGTAGGCGCGAAACGAGGCATTGCGCCAGACGGTGTTCGGCGAATCCGGCATGCCGCGCCGGCGACCGCCCAGTATCTGAAACCATTGATAGCCGACGCCATGCTCCGAGAGTGTTTGCGCCAAGGCGTCCTTGCCGTACTGCGGATATTTCCGCGAGCCGGGAAAACTGCGTACATCGGCAATGGCTTCAATGTGATATTCGGCGAGCATGCCGAGGAACTCCTCGATCGGGCGGGTCGAATGACCAATCGTCCAGATCGTTGCGGGAGTTGCCAGGTTTGCGGGATCGAGTCTCAGAGCAATGCCTTGGCGCGCGCGCAGACATTGTCGACGGTGAAGCCGTATTCGCGTAGCAGGATTTCGGCAGGCGCAGACGCGCCGAAACGCTCGATGCCGATCACGTCGCCGCGGTCCCCCACGTAACGATGCCAGCCTTGTGGACTGCCGGCTTCGACCACGAGGCGTGCCGATACGTTCGTTGGCAGCACCTCCTCGCGATAAGCCTGTGGTTGCGCGTCGAACAGATTCCAACTCGGCATCGACACGCAGCGCACCGCGATGCCTTCATTTTGCAAACGCTCCGCAGCGGCCAGGATCAGGCCGACTTCCGATCCGCTGGCTATGAGGATGAGTCCGGGTTTGCCATCCTTCGCGTCACTGAGGATATACGCGCCTTTGCGCAGCCCTTCGGCGCTGGCATAACGGCTGCGATCGAGCGTGGGCAACGCCTGTCGCGTCAGCAGGAGCACCACCGGGCGCTCGCGCGTTTCCACAGCAACGCGCCAAGCGACTGCGGTTTCGTTCGCATCGGCGGGACGGATCAAGCTCAGATTCGGAATCGCGCGCAAGTTCGCCAATTGCTCCACCGGCTGGTGCGTGGGGCCGTCTTCGCCCAGCGCGATGCTGTCGTGAGTGAACACATTGACCACGTGCAACTTCGACAGCGCAGCCAGCCGCATCGGCGGCCGCATGTAATCGGAGAAGATCAGGAAGGTCGCGGTGTAGGGAATGAAACCACCGTGTGCGGCCATGCCGTTGGCGATCGCTCCCATTGCATGTTCGCGCACGCCGAAATGCAGATTGCGTCCAGCGTAGCTCCATACTTCGTCCGGCGCGCCCTGCTCGTCCGGCTCCTTGGCGGGCGAGAACACGCCTATCCCCTTGACCGCAGTGAACGTGGAGGGATCCAGATCGGCCGAACCGCCGCTGATCGCCGGCAACTTCGACGCAATCACGCTCAATACTTTGCCGCCGGCAACGCGCGTGGAGAGTCCCTTGGCGTCAGCGGGAAATATCGGGATATCGGCGTCCCAACCGACGGGCAAGTCACCGCGCAAGCTGCGCTGCAATTGCGCGGCGAGTTCCGGATGCACTTTTGTATACTTTTCTAACCTGCGCTGCCACGCCGCCTCGGCGCGCTTGCCGCGATCCAGTGCACTGCGGCAATGCGCCAGCGCGGCCTCCGGAATCAGAAAATCCGGCACGGTCGGCCAGCCCAGGTTCTGCTTGGTTTTTTTCACGTCTTCCACGCCCAGCGGCGATCCATGCGCCTTGTAACTGTCCTGCTCGGGCGAGCCATAGCCGATATGCGTGCGCACCAGAATCAACGAAGGTTTGCCGGTCTGGCGTTTGGCCTTCTTGATGGCTGATTCTATCGCAGCCACATCGTTGCCGTCGGCGATGAATTGCACATGCCAGCCATAGGCTTGGAAACGCGCCGCACGATCCTCAGTAAAGGTGATGTCGGTGCCGGCCGATAAGGTCACGTAGTTGTCGTCGTACAGGCAGATCAGCTTGCCCAATTGCAAATGCCCTGCAAGCGAAGCGGCTTCCGACGCCACGCCTTCCATCAAATCGCCATCGCTGACGATGGCGTACGTATGATGATCGACAACGGCATGGCCCTCGCGGTTGTAGCGCGCTCCCAGTTGTGCCTCGGCGATAGCCATGCCGACGGCGTTGGCCATGCCTTGGCCGAGTGGTCCGGTGGTGACTTCGACGCCCGGGGTGTGTCCGCGCTCGGGATGCCCCGGCGTCTTGCTGCCCCATTGGCGGAACTGCTTGATGTCGTCGAGCGACAGATCGTATCCGGTCATGTGCAGCAAACTATACAAAAGCGCCGAGCCGTGTCCGGCCGAGAGGACAAAGCGGTCGCGATCGGCCCACCCGGGATTGGCTGGATGGTGTTTCAAGAATCGCGTCCACAAAACGTAGGCCATCGGGGCGGCGCCCAGCGGTAGGCCGGGATGGCCGCTGTCGGCTTTCTGCACCATGTCCACCGACAGGAATCGCAGGGTATCGATGCATTGCTGATCGAGTGGGTCAGTCATGATGGTGGCTCCTAGTGGGGCTCAGCCAATTGCCGCATCGACAATCTTCTGTGCTTCCTGAAGAATATATTGTAAATGCTTCTTTCCATTGAAACTTTCCGCGTAAATTTTGTAGATTTCTTCGGTGCCAGACGGTCGCGCGGCGAACCAGCCATTGGCGGCGATAACTTTGATGCCACCGATGGCAGCATCGTTGCCGGGCGCGCGATCGAGCACCTGTTCGATCTTTTCGCCGGCCAATTGATCGCTTCGCAACTGAGCTGGCGATAGTTTCGCGAGCTTGGTCTTCTGCGCCGGCGTGGCAGCCGCGTCGACGCGGTCGGAAATCGGTTCACCGAGTTCGCGAGTGAGTTGCGCATACATCTCGCCCGGGTCTTTGCCGCAGCGCGCGCTGATTTCCGCGGACAGCAGCGCCGGCACCAGGCCGTCTTTGTCCGTTGTCCACACCGAACCGTCACGGCGCAGCAGCGATGCGCCGGCGCTTTCTTCGCCGCCGAAACCCAGCGAGCCATCGAATAAACCGGCGGCGAACCATTTGAAACCGACCGGCACTTCATAGAGGCTGCGGCCGAGCCGCTGGGTCACGCGATCAATCATCATTGTGCTGACCACAGTCTTGCCGACCGCTGCGTCCTTGCTCCACTGCGGCCGATGCTGGAACAGATAGTCGATCAGCACCGACAAATACTGATTCGGCTGTATCAATCCGCTGCTGCGAGTGACGATGCCGTGGCGATCGTGGTCGGTGTCGCAGGCGAAGGCGACGTCATATTGGTCCTTCAGCCCGATCAGCCGCTGCATCGCGTACGACGACGACGGATCCATGCGGATTTTTCCGTCCCAGTCCGCGGTCATGAACGCGAACTGCGGATCGACTTCCGCGCTGACCACCGTCAGATCGATCTTGTACCGCTCGGCGATCGGCGCCCAGTAGTGCACGCCGGCGCCGCCGAGTGGATCCACACCCATGTGGATGCCTGCGCCACGGATCGCATCGAAGTCGATGACGTTGCCGAGATCGCCGACATAGTTGTTGAGAAAATCGTGCGCGTGGGTGGTGGCGGCCTTCTGCGCGCGTGCAAACGGAATGCGCTTGACGCCGTCGAGTCCCGTTTGGAGCAGGGCGTTGGCGCGATTCTGTATCCAGCCGGTGATATCACTGTCAGCAGGACCACCGTTCGGCGGGTTGTACTTGAAACCACCGTCGCCCGGCGGATTGTGTGAAGGCGTGATGACGATGCCGTCGGCCAGTCCGGTTTTGCGGCCGCCGCTGTTATGAAGCCCGCAGTTATG